>NZ_JBHYJH010000089.1:0-39239 GCF_042740445.1 Streptomyces sp. NPDC059003
ACCGCCGAAGGCCCGTTGACGGCGGCCAGGCCCACCTCGCCGGTGAGCAGCGGAGTGACCTCGTCCTCGGTGGCCTGGATCGCCACCATCGCCCCGCCCGAGGGCAGCGCCTGCATCAGCCGACCCCGCGCCGCAATCAGCCTCGCCGCATCCTCCAGACTCAGCACACCCGCCACATGCGCGGCCGCCAACTCACCAATCGAATGCCCGGCCAGGAAGTCCGGACGGATCCCCCAGCTCTCCACCAGCCGGAACAACGCCACTTCAAGGGCGAACACGGCGGGCTGCGTGAACTCCGTACGGTTCAGCGCCTCCTCATCACCCCACATGACCTCACGCACATCGAGCTGCACACCGAGCTGCGCATCGAGCTGGGCACACACCTCGTCGAACGCCGCCGCGAAGGCCGGGAACGTCTCGTACAACTCCCGCCCCATGCCCAGACGTTGACTGCCCTGACCGGTGAACAGGAACGCCAGCTTGCCCTCGGTCACGGAACCGACCACGGTCTCCGACCCGACAAGCACCGCGCGATGGTCGAGCGCCGCGCGGCCCGTCGCCGCCGAGTACGCCACGTCCAACGCGTCCTGGCCGAGGGACGTGAACCGGTCGATCTGGGCGTCGAGGGCCGTACGCGTCCGGGCCGACACCACCAGCGGAACGACCGGCAACTCCTGGCGCTCCACCGGTGCTTCCGCCACCACCGGGGCTTCCTCGATGATGATGTGGGCGTTGGTGCCGCTGATCCCGAAGGACGACACGGCCGCACGCCGCGGACGCTCCCGCTCCGGCCACTCCTGGGCCTCGGTGAGCAGCCGGACGGCGCCCGCCTCCCAGTCCACCTGCGACGACGGCTCATCCACGTGCAGTGTCTTGGGCAGCATGCCGTGCCGCATCGCCTGCACCATCTTGATGATGCTCGCGACACCGGCGGCGGCCTGCGTGTGACCGATGTTCGACTTGATCGAGCCGAGCCACAGGGGATGACCCCCCGCGCGCTCCTGGCCGTACGTGGCGAGCAGGGCCTGCGCCTCGATGGGGTCGCCCAGGGTGGTGCCGGTGCCGTGGCCCTCCACCACGTCGACCTCGTCGGCCGCGAGGCGCGCGTTGGCCAACGCCTGGCGGATCACCCGCTGTTGGGCGGGACCGTTCGGGGCCGTCAGGCCATTGCTGGCGCCGTCCTGGTTGATCGCCGTACCGCGTACCACCGCGAGCACGGGGTGGCCGTTGCGCCGGGCGTCGGACAGCCGCTCGACAAGCAGCATGCCCACGCCCTCACCCCAGCTGGTGCCGTCCGCGGCGGCCGCGTACGACTTGCACCGGCCGTCGGAGGACAGGCCCCGCTGCTCGCTGAACTCGATGAAGTTCTCCGGGGTCGCCATCACGGCGACGCCGCTGGCGAGGGCGAGCGTGCATTCGCCGGAGCGCAGCGCCTGGGCGGCCCAGTGCAGGGCGACGAGTGAGGAGGAGCAGGCGGTGTCGATGGTGACCGCCGGGCCTTCGAGGCCCAGGGTGTAGGACACGCGGCCGGAAGCGATGGCGCCGGTGCTGCTGTTGTGGCTGTAGTCGTGGTACGTCATCCCGGTGAAGACACCGGTGGCGCTGCCCTTGAGGGTCGTCGGGTCGATCCCGGCGCGCTCCAGCGCCTCCCAGGACGTCTCGAGGAGCAGCCGCTGCTGCGGGTCCATGGCCAGGGCCTCGTTCGGGGCGATCCCGAAGAAGCCGGGGTCGAACTGGGCCGCCTCGTGGAGGAATCCGCCCTGGTTGACGTAGCTGGTCTGCGGTCGGCTGCCGGTGGGGTCGTAGATCCGCTCCGCCTCCCAGCCCCGGTCGACGGGGAATCCCGAGATGACGTCCGCTCCCTCGGCCACCAGGCGCCACAGGTCCTCCGGGGTCGCGGCCCCGCCCGGGTAGCGGCACGCCATGCCGATGATGGCGATCGGGTCGTCGTCGGCCGGGGTCACGACGGGGGTGACGTGGTCCTCGTGCACGGTCCCCGAGATCCCGTCGAGGAGGTGGCGCGCGAGGTCGGCGGGGGTGGGGTAGTCGTACACCAGTGTCGCGGGGAGGTGCAGGCCCGTGGCGCCGCCGAGGCCGTTGCGGAGTTCCATCGCTCCCAGGGAGTCGATCCCGAGGTCGCGGAACGTGCGCTCCGGTCCGACGGCCTCCGGTCCCGCGTGGCCGAGGGTCGTGGCGGTCTGGGCGCGGACCAGGGTCAGGAGCATGTCCAGCCGCTGTCCTTCGGCCAGGCCCTGGAGCCGTCGGCGGATTCCGTCCGCGTCGGTGCGGGTCCGGGCGGCGCCACGGGTGACGACGGGGATCAGGCCGCGCAGCAGCTCCGGTATCGCGCCGCCGGCGCGGACCGCCGCGAGGTTCAGCTTCAGGGGGATCGCGGCGGGCTCAGCCGTCCGTGCCGCGGCGTCGAGGAGCGCGAGGCCGTCGCGGTTGGACAGGGAGAGGATGCCGCTGCGTTCCATGCGCATCCGGTCGGCCTCGTCGAGGCTGCCCGCCATACCGGCGGCCTGGCTCCAAGGGCCCCAGGCCAGGGACTGCGCCGACAGGCCCTGGGCCCGACGGTGCACCGCCAGGGCGTCCAGGAAGGCGTTGGCCGCCGCGTAGTTGCCCTGGCCGCCGACACCGAGGACCCCGGCGGCGGACGAGAACATCACGAAGGCCGTCAGGTCCATGTCGCGCGTCAGCTCATGCAGATGCAGCGCGGCCTGCGCCTTGGGCGCCCACACCTTCGCCAGGCGCTCCGGAGTCAGCGAGGCGATCACCCCGTCGTCCAGTACGCCCGCCGCATGCACGACACCGCTCAGCGACCGCCCTGCCAACAGCCCAGCCAGTGCCTCGCGGTCGGCCACGTCACACGCGGCCACCTCCACCTCGGCACCGAGCCGGGCCAACTCCTCCACCAGCTCGGCCGCACCCGGCGCGTCCATCCCCCGGCGACTGGCGAGCAGCAGCCGCCGTACGCCGTGCTCCGTCACCAGATGCCGCGCGACCAGACCACCCAGCGCACCCGACGCACCCGTCACCAGCACGCTGTCGCCGAACACCGACGACGGCACCGACTCCGCGACCGACTCCGCAGCCGACTCCAGCGCCAACCGCGCGAGCCGCGGCGCGACGCACCGTCCCTCCCGGAGCGCCACCTGCGGCTCCCCGGTGGCCAACATCCGCGCTACAGCCGCCTGTTCGCCGTCGGCGGTGTCGTCGTCCAGGTCGAGCAGGAAGAACCGGCCCGGCTCCTCCGACTGCGCACTGCGCACCAGGCCCCACACCGCCGCACCGGCCAGATCGGTCACGTCCTCACCGTCGACCGACACCGCGCCCCGCGTGACCACGACGAGACGCGCTGGCGCGGACTGCAGCGCTTCGAGTGCCCGGTGCACGGCGGCGCCCGCGTCGGGGCCGTCGACGCGGAGTACGTCGGTGTCCTCGGGCACGGTCTCCGTGGCGGCGGCATCCGTGGACGCGGAGGCGGCGGCGCTCGCGTCGACCGGTGTCCACGTGATGCGGTAGAGCGAGTCGGTCTGCGTCGTTCCCAGCGCGGAGGCGGGGCTCAGGGTCAGGCTCTCGACGGTGGCGACGGGTTCGCCCGTCGCGTCGGCGAGGGCCAGGCTGACGGCGCCGTCGTCTAGGCGGCTGAGGTGGACCCGCAGGGCGCCCGCGCCGGACGCGTGCAGTTCCACGCCCCTCCAGGAGGACGGCAGGAGCGCCGCGTCGCCCTCGTACGCGTCGGACAGCGCGAAGGCGCGGAGCCCCGCGTCGAGCGCGGCCGGGTGCAGGCCGAACGCCGCCGACTCCACGTTCTCGGGGAGGCTGACCTCGGCGAAGACGTCGTCGCCGCGCCGCCAGGCGGCCCGCAGACCCTGGAACGCCGGGCCGTACGCCAGGCCCGCGTCGCCGAGGCGGTCGTAGAAGCCGTCGGTGCCGACCGGCTCGGCGCCGGTCGGGGGCCATTCGACCAGCTCGTTCCCCGTGGTCAGGCCCGCGGTCAGGAGCCCCGTCGCATGCCGCGTCCACGGGGCGTCGATCGCCTGCTCGTCACGGGCGTACACCGCTACGGGGCGGTATCCGGAGGCGTCTTCGGCCTCGACCACGGCCTGCACGGCGACGCCGCCGCGCTCCGGAAGGATCAGCGGCGCCTCGGCCGTCAGCTCCTCGACGCGGCCGCAGCCGACCTCGTCGCCCGCGCGCACCGCCAGTTCGACGAAGCCGGTGCCGGGGAAGACGACGGTGCCGTCCACCGTGTGGTCGGCCAGCCACGGCTGGGAGCCGACGGAGAGCCGTCCGGTGAGGATCAGCCTGTCGGAGTCGGCCACCATGACCGTGGCGCCGAGCAGCGGGTGCCGGGGCGCGCCCAGGCCCATGGACGCCGGATCCGCGTGGGCGGCCTCGTCGATCAGCCAGTAGCGCTTGCGCTGGAACGGGTAGGTCGGCAGGTCCACGCGCTGGGCACCGCGCCCGGCGAGCACCGCCTTCCAGTCCACCGGCACGCCCGCCGCGTACAGCCGTCCCACGCCGCCCAGCAGCGTCGCGGTCTCGGGCCGCTCACGACGGAGCGTGGCCGCCGCGACCGGTCCTTCGACCATCGTGGTCAGTACGCCGTCGGGGCCGATCTCCAGGAACCGGGTCACGCCCTCGTCCTCAAGGCGGCGTACGTCATCGGCGAACCGCACCGCGTCGCGCACATGCCGCACCCAGTACTCGGCAGAGGCCACGTCCTTGGGGAAGCGGATGGCGGGCTGGTGGTAGGTGACGGACTCGGCGACCTTGCGGAAGTCCTCAAGCATCGGGTCCATCAACGGCGAGTGGAACGCGTGCGAGACCTTCAGCCGGTGCGTCTTGCGGTCGCCGAACCGGCCCACGACCGCCATCACGGCGTCCTCGGCACCGGACACCACCACGGAGGTCGGGGTGTTGACCGCGGCGATGCCCACCTCATCGGTGAGGAGCGGAGTGACCTCGTCCTCGGTGGCCTGGATCGCCACCATCGCCCCGCCCGAGGGCAGCGCCTGCATCAACTGCCCACGCGCCACGACGAGCCGCGCCGCATCCTCAAGACTCAGCACGCCCGCCACATGTGCGGCCGCCAGCTCCCCGATCGAATGCCCGGCCACGAAGTCGGGCCTGACGCCCCATGACTCGACCAGCCGGAACAACGCCACTTCGAGCGCGAAGACGGCGGGCTGCGTGAACTCCGTACGGTTCAGCGCCTCCTCGTCGCCCCACATGACCTGGCGCACCTCGCCCATCCCCGGCAGGGCGCACACCTCGTCGAACGCCGCCGCGAAGGCGGGGAACGTCTCGTACAACTCCCGTCCCATGCCCAGGCGTTGACTGCCCTGCCCGGTGAACAGGAACGCCACCTTGCCCTCGGCCACCGCACCGACGACGGTCTCGGAGCCCACCACCACCGCACGATGCTCGAAGGCGGCCCGGCCGGTCGCCGCCGAGAACGCCACGTCCAGGGCGTCCCGCTCGACCGCGGTGAACCGCTCGACCTGAAGCCGCAGGGCCTCGCTGGTCCTGGCCGACACCACGATCGGCACGGCCGGGAGCTCCCGGCGCTCCTCGGGTTCGGCCGCGTCCTCGACCGGCGGGGCGCCTTCCAGGATGACGTGTGCGTTCGTCCCGCTGGCCCCGAACGACGACACGGCGGCGCGGCGCGTGCCGTCGCGCTGCGGCCAGGGGCGGGTCCCGGTGAGCAGCCGGACGTTGCCGGCCGCCCAGTCGACCTGGGGTGTCGGCTCGTCGACGTGCAGCGTCCGCGGCATCACCCCGTGCCGCATCGCCTCGACGACCTTGATGATCCCCGCCACACCGGCCGCGGCCTGGGTGTGGCCGATGTTCGACTTGACCGACCCCAGCCACAGCGGCCGGTCGTCGGGGCGGTCCTGCCCGTAGGTGGCGAGCAGCGCCTGCGCCTCGATGGGGTCGCCGAGCGTGGTGCCGGTGCCGTGTGCCTCGACGACGTCCACATCGGCCGCCGACAGGCTCGCGTTGGCCAGCGCCTGCTGGATCACCCGGCGCTGGGAGGGGCCGTTCGGCGCGGTGAGGCCGTTGCTGGCGCCGTCCTGGTTGACGGCGCTGCCGCGTACGACCGCGAGCACGGGGTGGCCGTTGCGGCGGGCGTCCGAGAGGCGTTCCAGGAGCAGCACGCCCACGCCCTCGCCCCATCCGGTGCCGTCCGCCGCCGCGGCGAACGCCTTGCACCGCCCGTCCACCGACAGGCCCCGCTGCCGGCTGAACTCCACGAACGTGATCGGCGTCGACATGACCGTCGCCCCGCCCGCAAGGGCGAGCGAGCACTCCCTGCCGCGCAGCGCCTTGACCGCCAGGTCAAGCGCGACGAGCGACGACGAGCACGCGGTGTCCACCGTCACCGCCGGTCCTTCGAGACCCATGGTGTAGGCGACGCGGCCGGAGACGAGCGCCCCGGTCACGGTGCTGCTCGGGTAGTCGTGGTAGACGAGCCCGGCGTACACCCCCGTCGTGCTGCCCTTCAGCGACGACGGATCGATGCCGGCCCGCTCCACCGCCTCCCAGGAGGTTTCGAGGAGGAGCCGCTGCTGCGGGTCCATGACCAGGGCCTCGTTCGGGGCGATCCCGAAGAACTCCGGGTCAAAGTCGCCCGCGTCGGCCAGGAAGCTGCCCCGGTTGACGTAGCTGGTGTGCTCGCCCGTGCCGTCCGGGTCGTAAAGCCCGTCCAGGTTCCAGCCGCGGTCGGTGGGGAACTCGCCCACCGTCTCGCGGCCGTCGGCGACCAGGTCCCACAGCCCCTCCGGCGAGACCGCGCCACCGGGGAACCGGCACGCCATTCCCACGATCGCGATCGGCTCCCGCTCCCGGGCCTCCACCTCGCGCAGACGACGCCGGGTCTGCTGCAACTCACCTGTGGCGAGCCGCAGATACTCGCGGAGCCGGTCGTCGTTGGAGTCCTGCGACATCGTCATCAATCCATCCGTGGAAGGGCACAACTGGAGGTCACAACGGGAGGTCAGCACTAAGGCAGGGGTCCGTCAGGACAGGCCCAGTTCCTTGTTCAGCACCTCGAACAGCTCGTCGTCGGAGTCGGGCACCAGGTCGCCGCCCGGCTCCTGCGCCACCCCGCTGCGGGCGTCGACGGCCCGCCGCGACACCGCTTCGAGCCGGGCCGTGACCTTGGCGTGGGCTTCGTCGTCCGACACCAGCTCGGCCAGGGCGGCCTCGATCCGGCTCAGTTCGGACAGCAGCGGCGCGGCCCGGTCGGTCCCGTCGTCCGGCCGCAGCCCGTCGTGCAGGAGCGTGGCGATGGCGCGGCAGGTCGGGTGGTCGAAGGCCAGGGTCGGGGGCAGCGGCAGGCCGGTCTCGGCGATGAGCGCGTTGCGCAGCTCCACGGCGCCCAGCGAGGTGAGGCCGAGCTCGTTCAGGGCGCGCCCCGGCGGCACCGCGTCGGCGCCGCCGTGTCCGAGTACGCGGGCGACGTGGCCGCGGACCAGCTCAAGGAGGAACTCGTCCCGGTCCGCGTCGGTCAGCCCGGCGAGGCGCTCCCACGTGACCCCGCCGGACGGCGCGCGGCGGGCCCCTGCGCGTACCAGGCCGCTGAACACGGCGGGGAGCGTGCCCGCCTCTGCCTGTGAGCGCAGCACGGCCGGGTCGAAGCGGACCGGAAGCGTCATGGCGGGCCGGCCGGGCAGGAGCGCCGCGTCCAGGAGCGCGAGGCCCTCGTCGGGGGACAGCGGCGGCATGCCCGAGCGGCGCAGCCGCTGCAGCTCGGCGTCGTCGATGCGGTCGGCCATGCCCCCGACGTGCACCCAGGGTCCCCAGCCCAGCGTCAGCGCGGGCAGCCCCTGGGCGGCGCGGTGCCGGGCGAGCGCGTCGAGCCAGGCGTTCGCCGCGGCGTAGTTGCCCTGCCCGGCGCCGCCGAGCGTGCCCGCGACGGACGAGTAGATCACGAACGCCGACAGTTCCTGGTCGCGGGTGAGCTCGTGCAGATGCCAGGCGGCGTCCACCTTCGGCCGCATGACGGCGTCGACGCGATCGGGCGTCAGCGCCCCGATCAACGCGTCGTCCAGCACTCCGGCCGAGTGCACGACGCCGGTCAGGGTCCGTCCGGACACCAGCGCGGCGAGCGCGTCCCGGTCGGCGACGTCGCAGGCGGCGACCTCCACCTCGGCGCCCGCGGCGGTCAGCTCCGCCACCAGGTCGGCCGCGCCCGGCGCTTCCATGCCTCGGCGGCTGGTGAGGAGCAGGCTCTTCACGCCGTGCGCGGTGGCCAGGTGACGGGCCGTCAGGGCGCCGAGCCCGTTCATGCCGCCCGTGATCAGGACCGTTCCTTGCGAGTCCCACGCAGAGGCACTGCCAGAGGCACTGCCAGGGGCACGGTCGGGGGTGGGACCAGGGGTGGGACCAGGGGTGGGAGCCGCCACCGCCGGGACGCGGGCCAGCCTCGGTACGCGCAGCGCGCCGTCGCGCACGGCGATCTCGGGCTCGGTCCCGGTCTCGCCGAGCCGCAGCGCCTCCTCGACCAGTTCGGCGTCGGTGCCGGGATCGGTGCCGGCGTCGAGGTCCACCAGGACGAACCGGCCCGGGTACTCCGACTCCGCCGCGCGCACCAGGCCCCACACCGCCGCGTGCCCGAGCTCGCCGCCGTCGACCGCTCCGCGCGTGACGACCACGAGCTTGGCGGCTGCGGACTGCTCGCCGGTCACCCACTGCTGGATGACGGGAAGGACGCGGCCGGTGAGCGCGCGGAAGGCTTCCGGCGTCGCCTCTTCCAGGGGCGGGCACTCGTAGACGACGTGCGTCCCGGTCTCGGAGCCGGCGAGTGAGGCGGGCGCGACGGGTGCCGACGGCTCGACCCATTCGAGGTGGAAGAGCGATTCACGGCCGCCGGTGTGGGCCCGCAGCTCGTCCGTGGAGAGCGCGCGCGTCTCGGCCGACTCCACCGACAGGACGGGACGCCCCTCCTGGTCGACGCGCACCGACGCGCCGCGCCACGCGTGGGCGAGCAGCGGCTCCCCGCCGGGACGAAGGCCCGCGGCCTGCGCGGCGGCGGCGAGCACGGCGGCGTACGACTCGTCGTCGCGCGGCCACGACGCCTCGCCGAACCCGGAGGCCTCGGACTCGTCGGACGGCGCTGAGGCCAGCACGCCCGCGGCGTGCTTCACCCAGGCCGCCTGGTCGTCACGGCGCGCGTGCACGCTGACGGATCCGGCCTCGTCGACCATCACGCGCAGCGTCACGACGTCCGCGGTGTCGGTCATGACGAGCGGCGCGTGCACGTCGAGTTCCTCGACCCGGCCCCGGCCGGTCAGCTCGGCGGCGAACAGGGCCAGCTCCAGGAACGCCTCCCCGGGCACCACGACCGCGCCGAGGGCGTCATGGTCGGCGAGCCAGGCCTGCGCGTCGAGTCCGAGCCGCCCGGTGAACACGGCCCCGCCGTTCTCGGGCAGCTCCACCATCGAGGTCAGCAGCGGATGGTCGACCGCGTCCGCCCCGGCGACGGTGCCCGACTGCTCGATCAGCCAGTACCGCTCGCGCTGGAAGGGATAGGTCGGCACATCGACGCGCCGCGCCCCGCGCCCCGCGAAGACGGCGTTCCAGTCGACCGGCACACCCGCCACGTACAGCCGCCCGACACCGCTGAACAGGCTCTCGACCTCCGGCCGGTCACGGCGCAGGGTGGCCGCCGCGACCGGTCCTTCGACCATCGTGGTCAGCACGCCGTCGGGGCCGATCTCCAGGAACCGCGTCACGCCTTCGTCCTGGAGACGGCGTACGTCATCGGCGAACCGCACCGCGTCGCGCACGTGCCGCACCCAGTACTCGGCGAACGCCATGTCCTTGGCCAGCCGGATCCTCGGCTCATGGAAGCTGACGGACTCGGCGACCTTGCGGAAGTCCTCAAGCATCGGGTCCATCAACGGCGAGTGGAACGCGTGCGAGACGGTGAGACGACGGGTCTTGCGGTCACCGAAGTGCCCGACGACCGCGTTCACCGCGTCCTCCGCGCCGGAGACGACCACGGACGTCGGCCCGTTGACGGCAGCCAGGCCCACCTCGTCGGTGAGCAGCGGGGCGACCTCATCCTCCGTAGCCTGGATCGCCACCATCGCCCCACCCGAGGGCAGCGCCTGCATCAACTGCCCACGCGCCACCACCAGCCGCGCCGCATCCTCCAGACTCAGCACCCCCGCCACATGCGCGGCCGCCAACTCCCCGATCGAATGCCCGGCAAGGAAATCCGGCCTGACACCCCACGACTCCACCAGCCGGAACAACGCCACCTCAAGGGCGAACACAGCAGGCTGCGTGAACTCCGTACGGTTCAGCGCCTCCGCATCACCCCACATGACCTCGCGCACCTCAGCCATCCCCGGCAAGGCACACACCTCGTCGAACGCCCCCGCGAACACCGGGAACGCCTCGTACAACTCCCGCCCCATACCGACCCGCTGGCTGCCCTGCCCGGTGAACAGGAACGCCACCTTGCCCTCGGCCACCGAACCGACGACGGTCTCGGCCCCCACCACCACCGCACGGTGCTCAAGAGCGGCCCGACCGGTCGCCGCCGAGAACGCCACGTCCAGGTCGTCCCGCTCGACCGCGGAGTACTGGCCGACCTGAGCGTCGAGCGCCGCCCGCGTGCTCGCCGACACCACCAGCGGAACGACCGGCAACTCCCGCCGCTCCCCCGGCTCTTCCTCGACCGGCGGGGCCTCTTCAATGATCACGTGGGCGTTGGTGCCGCTGATCCCGAACGAGGAGACCGCGGCGCGGCGCGGGCGGTCCTGCCGCGGCCACTCCCGTGCCTCGGTGAGGAGCCGGACGTCCCCCGCCTCCCAGTCCACCTGCGACGACGGCTCGTCCGCGTGCAGCGTCCGCGGCATCACCCCGTGCCGCATCGACTCGACGACCTTGATGATCCCCGCCACACCGGCCGCCGCCTGGCTGTGACCGATGTTCGACTTGATCGAGCCGAGCCACAGGGGACGGCCTTCCGCGCGCTCCTGGCCGTACGTGGCGAGCAGTGCCTGCGCCTCGATCGGATCGCCGAGGACCGTGCCCGTGCCGTGCGCCTCGACCACGTCCACGTCGGCCGCCGACAACTCCGCGTTCGCCAGCGCCTGTTGGATCACCCGGCGCTGCGAGGGGCCGTTGGGCGCGGTCAGGCCGTTGCTGGCGCCGTCCTGGTTCAGGGCGCTGCCGCGTACGACCGCGAGGACCGGGTGGCCGTTGCGACGGGCGTCGGACAGCCGTTCCAGGAGCAGCATTCCGGCGCCTTCGGAGCAGCCGATGCCGTTCGCCGCCGCGCCGAAGGACTTGCAGCGGCCGTCCGTCGCCATGCCGCGCTGTTCGCTGAAGTAGACGAACATCTCGGGGGTCGACATCACCGTCACCCCGCCCGCGAGCGCGAGCGCGCAGTCCCCCGAGCGCAACGACTGGATCGCCGTGTGCAGGGCGACCAGCGACGAGGAGCAGGCGGTGTCCAGGGTCACCGCGGGGCCTTCGAGGCCCAACGTGTAGGCGACGCGGCCCGAGACGAGGCTGCCGCCGCTGCTGCCCTTCACGTAGTCGTGGTACATGACTCCGGCGAACACGCCGGTCGAGCTGCCCTTCAGCGACGACGGGTCGATCCCGGCGCGTTCGAGGACCTCCCAGGACACCTCCAGCAGCAGGCGCTGCTGCGGGTCGGTCTCCCTGGCCTCACGCGGGCTGATGCCGAAGAACTCCGGGTCGAAGTCACCGGCGTCGTACAGGAATCCACCCTCACGGGCCACGGTCTTCCCGGGCTTGCCGGGCTCGGGGTCGTAGAGGTCCTCGACGGCCCAACCGCGGTCGACCGGGAAGTCCGACACCGCGTCGACGCCCTCGTCGACGAGGCGCCACAGCCCCTCGGGCGAGTCCACGCCGCCCGGATAGCGGCACGCCATCGCGACCACGGCGATCGGCTCCCGCTCGCGCTGTTCGAGCTCGCTGACGCGTCGGCGGGCGGCACGCAAGTCCGTGGTCGCGCGCTTGAGGTAGTCAAGAAGTTTCTCCTGATTGCCCACCAAAGCCACCCCGGGTCGAATGGCGCCGATTCCTTACGACGCGCGCTTGCGGGGAACGCTACGCAGGCCAAAAACGCGCCCCCAACCCCTGATCGCCCCTAACGTGCCCCCGACCCCTCAGCCCGGTCCGCTCCCGGCTTCCCCCTCTTCGTCCCGGTTCCGCGGGCGTCCGTGCCACCGCGGCGTCAGGGGCTGTTCAGGGTTGACGCCCGCCCGTACGCGCGTGATCGTGGAACGCCGGACGCAGGACTGAGGACTGAGGACCGGGGCACACACCGGTCGGACCGAACCAAGGATGGATTGATGGCCGTCACCTCCCCGCGCGACGCTTCGAAGTGGTTTCGCGCCTACCATCCGGCAGACCGTCCGGCCCCCAAGATGTTCTGCTTCCCGTACGCGGGTGGTGCGGCGAGCTACTACTTCCCCGTCTCCCGGGCGCTCTCCGGGAAGATCGAGGTCCACGCCGTCCAGTACCCGGGGCGCCAGGACCGCCACTCGGAGCCGGCCATCGGCGACATCGAGTCGCTGGCCGCGAGCATCTTCCGCGAACTGCCCCTGGACGACCTGGACCAGGCGTGGTTCTTCGGCCACAGCATGGGGGCCGCGGTCGCCTTCGAGGTGGCCCGCCTCGTGGAGCAGGAGCTGAACCGGCCCCTCGCCGGGCTCATCGTCTCCGGCCGGCGCGCGCCGTCCCTGTTCCGTGGCGAGACGGTCCACCTTCAGGACGACACGGCGTTCATGGCCTCCATCGAGGCGCTCGGCGGCACCGTTTCGGAAGTGTTCTCCGACCCCGAGATGCGCCGCATGTTCCTGCCCACGCTGCGCACCGACTACAAGGCCATCGAGACCTACCGGCCGACAAGCACCCAGCGCCTCACGTGTCCGGTCTTCGCCTTCACGGGGGACGCCGACCCGCTGACCACGGTGGAGGAGGCCGACGCCTGGCGCGACCACACCAGCGGCGCGTTCTCCCTCCGCGTCTTCGAGGGCAACCACTTCTATCTGACGCCGCGCGCCGGCGAGGTCATCTCCGAGATCTCCCGGCTTGTCCTGTCCGCCGAGACGTGACACTCGTGTACGTGACGTAGCGCCCACCCACCGGTGGTGTGGCGCTACTTCTCCCGCAGCAGCGCCAGCTCGGCGTCGATGGCCACGCGCATCAGGTCCCGCGCGTGGTCCAGCTGCAGTCCGCCGCTGAGCCAGCGCATGCTGAGCCCTTCGAGCAGCGCGGTGAGCCGCTCGCCTGCCGCGGCCAGAGCGGGCGCCGGGGCCATCGGCTGCACCTGACCGAGGAGGGCGGCCACGTCCTGCGACCACGCCAGGGTCGCCCTGGCGAGGTCCTCCCGCAGCACTTCGTCGAAGACGGCGCTCGCCCGCAGCTCCCCCCAGGCGGAGCTGTTCTCCCTGACCTCTTCCGTGTCCTGCAACTCCAGGAGCAGGATCTCTTCCAGTTCCTCACGGGGCGGCAGCGGCTCGGCGTCGGCGGCACGACCGGTGGTGTAGCGCTCGGCCCGATCGTTGATGAATTCGAGCGTGTGGCGCAGGATCCCGGTGCGGTCCTTGAAGTGGTAGTAGATGAGCCCGGTCGAGACACCCGCCTCGGCGGCGAGCTCTTCGACGCGCAGCCCGCGCACGCCACGACGGGCGATGAGCCGTGCGGCGGCTTCAAGGATCTGGGTAGTACGAGGAGCCATGGTTTCGAACCTTACCGGGACGATCATACTCCTGACTGAATTTTCAGTCAAGGGGTGCCCTCAGGACGCTCCTGCAGAACGTCTGCCATCCCCCGATCAGGAGGGGCAGGCACGGGACCCGTATGCATGGATCCAGCTCGGCCGGAGCGCACCGCCCTCCTCTTTGACTGAATTTTCAGTCCATGACAGAGTCGGGTCAGTGCGCGGGCCCCTCCGCATCGCACCCGTCACGATGATCGGAGTTCACCGTGTCCCTGCTCCTCCCCTCCCGCCGCTCGGCCCTGCGCGCGCTCGCCGGCATCGGTGCCGTCGTCCTCGGGACCTCGGCGTGCGGCCCCGGTGACGAGCTGGCCGGAGCCGCAAGCACCGCAGGCGACGAGGACACGGCGGCCAAGGGGCTGCGCATGGGTGCCGAGTGGGAGAGCCACGCGCGCACCTTCATGTCGTGGCCCGCGCTGGAGTCGGTGTGGGGGGAGGACCTCCCCTACGTGCGCAAGGACATCGCGCGCGTCGCCCGCGCCGTCGCGGAGTACGAGTACGTCGTCATGATGGCGAGGCCCGAGCAGCAGGCGGCCGCGCAGAAGGCGTGCGGGCGGGACGTCGAGGTCATCCCTCTGATGGTCGACGACCTGTGGGCCCGTGACACCGTGCCGGTCTTCGTGGAGCAGGACGGGGACGTCGTCGGCGTCGACTTCAACTTCAACGGGTGGGGCAACAAGCAGGAGCACACCAACGACGCCCGGGTGGGCCGCACGCTCCTGTCGAAGTACAACATCCCGCGCAGGAAGGCGCCCCTGGTCGCCGAGGGCGGCTCCTTCGAGACCGACGGCGAGGGCACCCTGCTCATCACCGAGAGCTCGATCGTCAACGACAACCGCAACCGCGGAAAGAGCCGCGATCAGATCGAGGCCGAGCTCAAGCGGACCCTGGGCGTCGAGAAGGTGATCTGGCTGGCCGGCGTGCGCGGCGAGGACATCACCGACGCGCACGTGGACAGCCTCGTGCGCTTCACCGAGCCCGGCGTCGTGCTCCTGGACCGAGCCTTCCCCGGCATGCCGGCCGACTCCTGGTCGCGCTCGGCCGACCAGGCGAAGGCCGTGCTCAGCAAGGCGAAGGACGCCAGGGGCCGGTCCTTCGAGATCGTCGACCTGCCGCAGCCGGACCCGGACAGGATCACCGGCGAGGGCGACGACTTCGTGTCGACGTACGCCAACTTCTACGTCGCCAACGACTCCGTGTTCATGCCCGAGTTCGGGGACCGGAAGGCCGACAGCCGGGCCCGGAGCATCCTGCGGGAGCACTTCCCGAAGCGCGACATCGTGCCGGTCCGGATCGACACCATCGCCTCCGGCGGGGGCGGCATCCACTGCTCCACGCACGACGAGCCCGGCAAGCCGGTCGACTGAGCCCGGCCCGCCTCTTCAGAACTCCAGCCGTGGTCGCGGGTGTTGACGGGCTGCCGTCGACAAGGGCCAATTGTGGTCAGAGCGTGCGGAGTGAGTCCTCACTCATTGACGGAGTGAGCACTCACTCCGTACTCTCGCGCCCATGACAGGCTCCAAGGAGAACCCGACTACCCGGCGCCGCGCCCCCGGCATGCTGCCGGAGCAGCGGCGCGCGATGATCATTCAGACGGCGATACCACTGATTACCGAGTACGGAGCCGCGGTGACCACCGCGAAGGTCGCCCGCGCCGCCGGCATCGGCGAGGGCACGATCTTCCGCGTCTTCGCCGACAAGGAAGAGCTGCTGCAAGCCTGCCTGGCGGAGGCGCTCTCCCCCGAGCACGCGATCCGCGAACTCGGCGCGATCGAGCTGTCCCAGCCGCTGTCCGACCGCCTCACGGAGGCGGCCCAGGCACTGCAGGCGAACCTGACCCGCATGGGCGCGATCGCGGGCTCGCTGCACGCCTCCGGGCACCGCAGCGGCAAGCACCCCGGCACGGTGCGCGGCGCGGGGCGCGACGAGACGACGACGCGCATCCGCGCGGCCATCGCGGAGCTCCTTGAACCCGACAGGGCCGCGCTGCGCCTGCCGCCGGAGCAGATCGCCGCGCTCTTCTTCGGGCTGCTGTTCACCCAGCCACACATGGAGGACGAACCGGAATTCACCACGCAGGAGTTGGTGGAGGTCTTTCTGCACGGCGCACTCACGGGAGGCACCAAGTGAAGTGGAACAAAGGGCGTTTGAAGGTCTTGGGCCTCTCGATCCTGGGACCTGTCCTGGTGTGGCTGATCGCGGACCCGGTGCTGGGGCACGGGCTGCAGACCAAGAGCGGCGGCAAGACGCTCGACATCGACGCGGCGGCGGTGGTGGTGCTCGCGCTGCTGGCGTCCCTCGCCGCCTGGGGGTTACTTGCCGCTCTTGAGAGGTTCGGGGTGCGGCGGGCCCGCACCGTCTGGACCTGGGTGTCCGTCGGCGTACTGGCCGTGTCTTTCCTGCCGTTGCTCACCGGCGACACGGACGGCGGCAGCCTGGCCGCGCTCGCACTGATGCACCTGGTGGTGGCGGCGGTGCTGATCCCGGGCCTGCGGATGACGGAGCCCGCCACCGCGGCGACGCCGTCGTCGAGTGCGCCGCGAGCAGGATCGGACGGAGGCGGCTCCGCCAGGGCCGAGCACGGCCGGGGCTGAGCGGGCGCGGAGACAGGTGCGGCCACCGGTGATCATCGGCGTGTGAAGACCGAGGATCAGCCGGTGGCCCCGTGGAGTTGGCCCGCCTGACGAACAGCGCGGGAAGTCGTCACCTCGGATTCGCCCTGCCCATGACGCGCGCGGCTGCGGCGAGCTGGGCTTGGTTGTTCCGCCTCAGCTTCTCCAGCGTGCTCCGATTCTCCGCGACGAGGTCTTTCTGGTAGCGCGATTCCACCGCGAACCACACACCGACCAGATTGGTCTTCTTCTTGCAGGTGATATCGGCGTGCGCCGTCTCGATCTGCTGTGCGGTGACCCGCTCGGTGAAGCGAGGGTCTCCCGGCGGGTCGAGTGGTGTGGCGTAGTCGTAACCTCTCGCTTTCATGCACCGCGCCCACCGGGTGAACACCACGCGTACCCGGGAGTCCTGTTGTGAACGTTCGAAGGTTTCCGCGGAGAGGTTCTGCGCTGTCGACGCCTCTCTGTCGGAGAGCGCCGGAGCGCCGGACGACAATCCGCGTGCCGCCTCCCCCGCGCAGCCGTTCTCGGGGATCCGCTTTCCCTTCCATGACCGCTGTCCCTTTCCCAGCAGTACGGAAACTTCCGCGGGGTCATCACTCGTGGGAGCTGGTTTCGAGGTCGGCGCTCTTCCGTGCGGTGGCGGCTTCGGCTGATAGCCGTACTTCGCGGCTGCCGCCACGTCGGTCATCCCATAGCGCCGCTCGTTGCCGTCCGGTGGTTCGGGCTGCGGCGGCGGGTCCGGCATGCGGAATGCGAAGCCGAAGCGGTGCATGCACCGGGCGACCAGTGTGCTCTGCGCCGCGGCGAGCCGGTCGAGCTCGTCCGAGGACAGCTGGTACGTGTCGAGGGGGAGCTTCAGGGAGGCGGCCGCCAGTGCGGTCGGCGTCGACTTCACCTCAGGCTCGGCCCCGGCGCCGGAGGCGGTTCCGGCATCGGAACCGCTGCTGCAGCCGGTTGCCGCCGACAGGGCGATCAGGAGCAGTGCCGCGGCGGCTCGCTTCGCGGTGAGCTGCATGGGGTCTCCGTTCGGTGGAACCGGTTCCCCGCCCGGCGCACCGGGCGGGGAACCGGAGTGGCGTCAGCGGAGCAGGCCCGAAGTCGGGGCCCGGCCCCCCACACCCCGTGAGAAGTAGTGCGATTCGAGGTTGGCGTAGTACGGCTGCGCGAACGCCCCGAACTTTCCGGGAGCCGCGTATCCGCGAGTCCCCGCGAAGTTGGGTTCGGTGAATGCCTGGACGTACATCAAGAAGTTCTTGTTGTAGCCGGATCGCGCGTTGTTGGCCACGGTCTGGCCCTTGCCGAGACCGTTGGTGAGGAACTTCTCGTTGCTGTAGTTGGTGTCCGCACCACTGTAGTCGTACAGCGACCCGTTGAGGTTTGCTTCGAAGTACACACACCATTCATTGAATTGGCACACGCCGTCGCCGCCCGCCGCGTCGGCCGGAGCGGAAAGGCCGATGACGGCTGCGGCGGAGGCGACGGCGGTCGCCGCCGCGGCCTTCAGTGATGTGGCGATCCTCATTCCATTTCCCTCTCTCCCGGATTTCTTCTGCTGGTCGTTCACGGGCCTTTTACAGGGCCCTTGGACGCGCCGTTCCTCGGGAAAATTCGGAAGACTCAGGGAAGGCTATGACGACGAGTTCGTGATGTCTTGAGTAGTCAATACTCAAGTCCGTCCCGAATGTTGGCCGATGAGCGCCGTGAGTGCGGCGCGGCCGGAGATGCCGAGCCTGGCGTACACGCGGCCCAGGTGGTTGTCGACGGTCCGCACCGACAGCGAAAGGCGCTCGGCTATGGCCTTGCTGGGCAGCCCGGAGGCCGCGAGGAGTGCGATCTCGTGTTCCCGCCGGGAGAGAGCGGACACGCCCAGGCCCCGCTGCGCTGTCAGCAGGGGCGTGCTGGCGCCTTCGCACCGGTCGAGCAGCACGGCCATACGGGTCCGCGCCGCCACCGCCGCCGCCCGGTTTCCCGCCGTCAGGTGGGCGCGTACGGCCGCGGCCGCCGTCTCGGCGGCGTGCAGCGCGAGGCCGCGGTCGTCGAGTGCGGCGGCCGTCGCGTCAAGGGCGGAGCCGTCCAGGGCGACCAGCGCGTCCGCCGCCTTGGTGAGGGCCGGGACCAGCGGTCCGTGAACGGCCTCGACGAGGCCGGCGAGCTGGGGCCTGACGGAGGAGGGCGCGCCCAGACGGGCGACGTCGTAGAGCGCGATGGCCTCGGCGGCGTACTGCTTGGTGTCGCCGGCCAGATCGGCCGCCCACCGGGCCTGCCGGGCGGCGCGCTCCAGGTTCCCCCCGGCCGCGATGACCCATGCGCGGTCGAGCTCGATCCACGGGTCCAACAGCCGCCGGACCTCCCCCTGCCGGCCGTCCGTGCGCAGGGCGTCGGCGCGCCGCATCCACCGCCCCGCCCCGGCGGCGTCACCGGCGAGGGCCGCGGCTCCGCCCAGATCGGCGAACAGCCAGCGGGCGAGCTGGTCGGCACCGCGCCCATGCAGCGCGGCCACGGCTTCCCGCAGCACCACCTGGGCGGTGGCCACCTGCCCCTGGGTCTTGGCGATCGTGCCCCGGCATCCGGCCCAGCCGATGGCCACCTCCCTGATGCCCTGGTCGACGGCGCCGCTGTAGCCCGCTTCCGCGAGTCTCCTCGCCTCGTGTAATCGTCCGGCGAAGACCAGGCCGAGGCAGTGCGTCCAGCCGAGCACGGCCTCCTCCCACAGCGTCGGGGCGGATTGTCCGGAGCCCGCCGTGCGGTCGGCGGCCCGGTCCCACAGCCACACTCCCTCCCGGCAGACCAGCGCACCGTCTTCGTACGCCTCGACCAGGAGGTCCCTCAGCACCCGGGGCCTGCCCGCCGCCGCCCGGACGATCGCCAGCCGGGTCACCCCTTCCACCTGGTGCCCCAGGGAACGCGTGAGAAGGTCGTCCATCGCTCCCGGTGTCAGCGGCCGGACGAGGATCCGGCGGACCAGTGCGTCCTTCCAGAGCGCGGTCACCGCGTCCGGCGCGGTCGCTCCCGCGCGTACCGTCGCCACCACGGATACGAGGCCGCGCAAGGCGAGTTGGTGGAGCACCCACGCCGACTGCTCGTCCAGCAGATGGGCGTCGTCGACGCCCACTACGAGCGGCGGCCGGTGCCGTGCGGCGCGCCGCACCGCGTGGTGCAGCACGGCCATCGGATCAGTGCCAGGCGGCTCCTCGCCCGCGACCAGCGGCAGCAGGGCGCCGAACGGGATGGCCGCGCACGCGCGCGTGGCGGCCAGCCAGGCGGTGCCCCGGCCCGCCCGTCGGGCCAGCGTCAAGGCCGCTCGCGCGAGGCGGGTCCTGCCCACCCCGGCCTCGCCCGCCAGTACCACCCCGCCGCCGGCGTTGCCACTTGAACCGGCTGCTGTGCTCGTGCCGATCGCCGCCCCGATCGCGACCAGCTCCCGTGCCCGGCCGGCCAACGGCCAGTCGGACGTCATGGGACAGTTCCCCGTCATTGCTTCCCCCCAAGCGCGCCACGAAGGCGCCCCCTCACAGACAACACGTAGCCATTAGGCATTCGGACCGCGAGGGGGGACCGGATTGGATCGGGAAGGCGAACTGGTGGATCCGGTGGATCCGGCAGTTGCTCGCGCGAGCGGCAGGGGCGATCAGGAGAGGTGCCGGACGAACACGTCCGACGTGCCGTTGGTGTCACCGGGCACGATGTCGTCGGCCGTGGACTGGAAGACCACGTCGCGCCCACCGGCGCTGACCGCGTCGATCCCGGCCGAGGCCGGCCGGTTCGAGACGACCTCGTCGGTGCCCGTTCGCAGGTCGCGCAGCACGAGCGACGGTCCGGTCGGGTCGTTCGGGACGTACAGCAGATGGTTGCCGGTGGGATCGATGGCCAGGCCCTTGACGTCCGGCACCAGTTGGGCGGCGCCCGAGCTCACGTCGTGGACGTAGGTGTCGGAGCCCGAGCGGTAGACGACCTTGCCGCCGTCCTTGCTGATCTGGACGAGGGTCGCCTCCTTGGCCGGGCCCTCGATCGGGTCGGAGGTGGCCCCGTAGTCCCGGTCCCACACGAAGACGTCCCCGGCCTTGCCGTCCTGGTAGGCGACGAAGCGGCCGTCACCGCTGATGGACGGCCGGGACGGGGCGGTGTGGTCGAACCAGGCGAGTTCCTGCTTGGTGTTGGCGTGCCAGTCCCATACGTCGATGCGCTGGCTGGACGACGGTCGACCGACGGTGGCCACGTTGGCGACGTAACGGCCGTCACCGCTCAGCGACGGCTGACTGCAGTTGAGGGCATCGCAGTTGAGGCCGATCGAACTGCCCGCGGTCCACTGAGCCAGCTTGACCTTGGTGTCCCTGAACAACAGCACCCCATAGGCGGCGTACTCCCCGTCACCGCTGATCACCGGTGAGGCGATCGGGTAGCTGCCCACGTGCTTGAGCTGCCCCGACCCCTGATCGCGCAGATACACCCTCTCGTCTCCCGCGCTGTTGCCGGGCGTGAGGTTCTTCGCCGACGACGAGAAGACGACGCGGCTGCCGTCGGTCGTGATCGCGCCACCGGTGGAACTGCCGTCGGCCTGAGCGCCGTCGGCCGTGACGCTGACCCTCTCCACACCGGCTCCCCCGTCGCGCGCGACGCCCGCGGGCTCGGCCGACGCGGATCCGGGCAGCACCGCGGTGATCGCACACACCACGACCGCCGCACCTAATGCACCCCGCACGCGTCTGGCGGTGCCCCGGTTCGTGTTTCCCCTCATTCTTCCCCCCAGTCAGGAAAAGGCTTCACCTCCGGCTCCCCGCCGGAAGGCCCCCAGCATGCAACCGCGGCTGCGCTGAGGGGTCAATGCGTCACGTGACATGTGAGAGGCGTCGTTCCCGCTCAGTTGGCCGGGGGAGGGGACGGGCTTCCTGTCGGCATCCAGGTGATCGCTCCTTACCTGCACGACCGCGCCGCGGTCCAGTTCGTGCGGTGCCTTTTGAGGGTGATCGGCGGGTTCCGCCGTCCGCCGGGATGCTGAGTGCCGCGCCGCTGGTCACCGACCGGGGCGGGCCACTGCGCCGTCGCGCTTGAGCGTGCGGATGATCGGCGCGGTCTCGACCGTGTCGACGCCCTGGAGCGTACCGATGCGGTCGGAGAGGTACACGTAGAGGGACTCGTCGTCGGAGCAGAGGACATGGGCCAGGAGGTTGGTCCGCCCCGTAGTGGCGGCGGCGTAGGCCACTTCGGGGTGGCCCGCCAGCGCGGCGCCGACGGCAGCGAGCCGCGAGGGCTGCACCGACATCCAGATGGCGGTGCCGGACGGGTCACCCAGCAGGCGCTCGTCCACGTCCAGGACGAAGAAGAGTGCTCCGGCCGTGCGCAGGTGTGCGATGCGGCGGCGCACCGTCGACTCGTGACAGCGGGCCTCGATGGCCAACGCGGCGTGCGACGCACGGCCGTCGCGCTTCAGCGCGGCGAGCAGGACGTGGTCGAGATCCGTGAGCTGCACCGGCGCCGCCTGGGCGTGAGGGGTCGGGTACGAGGGCGCGAGGGCATCCATCTGTTCCCGGCTCAACGCGGCAGTGAGACCGTCCCAGGTGGTCGGGCCGCCCTTGAAGAGCCGCAGCATGCGGTGGGCGGTGATCGAGGTGACCCGGCGGCTCGAAGGGAGCCTGTCCATCAGCAGCGCGTCCCGGTCGCTGTCACTGTGCACGGCGAGCTGGCAGATGATCTCCGTTCCGCCGGAGGCGAGTTTGACCCATCGCGTGTCCTCGCGCTCGGCCAGCGCCTGGGCCAGACCGAGCGAGGCGCTGGGAACGCACTGCAGCCGCAGCGCCCACACGGTCTGCCCGACGGGCCGGGGATTGAGCCGGCCGACGACCCGGAGCCCGGCCGACTCGCGCAGCCGGGCGTAGCGGCGGGCGGCCAGCTGATCGGAGACGCCCAGCACTGAGGCAATCCGGCGCAAGGGTGCGCGGCCATCAATCTGTAGTGCATGAATGAGCTGGAGATCGATGGATTCCATGCATCCCGACTCTATCTCGCGCAGTATCCGGCATACGCGTCCGGACTCGTTGCCCCTCCTCCCGGCCGGTCCGGATCCTGACGACGCAGGCCCGTGCGGTGGCCGGCCCCGTGAAGCCGCCCCTGAGGGCGACTGCTGCAGGCGCGGTCGCCGCCCTCAGGGACGAGAAGTACGGGAAAGAGAAAGAAGAGGAGGACGGGAGGCACGGACGTACTGCCCGGCTCCCCGACGACACATGAACGCGTTCCGCGACCTTCGGCACTACATCGACCACATGACGGAGACGCTCGGGAAGGACGAGGTCCTGCAGATCGACGGCGCGGACCGGGACCGGGACATCGGCGGTATCACCGAACTGATGGCGGAGAAGGAAGGTCCCGCCCTGATGTTCGACAACATCCCCGGCTTCCCGGCGGGGCACCGCGTGTTCACCAACTTCATGGGAACCGCCGCCCGGACCGCGGTCGCTCTCGGGCTGCCGCGCGACACCTCGAAGCTCGACATCGTGCGGGCCTGGAAGGACCTGAGCAGGCGGCTCGAACCGGTCCCGCCGGTGGAGGTCGCCACGGGTCCGGTCCTGGAGAACGTCCTGGTGGGCGACGACGTGGATCTCGGCGTCTTCCCCACTCCGCGGTGGCACGACGGAGACGGCGGCCGCTACATCGGCACTGCCTGCATGGTCATCACCCGTGACCCCGACAGCGGCTGGGTCAACGTCGGCACCTACCGGGCCTGCGTCCAGGGCCCGGACCGGCTCTCGCTGTGGATGCTCGGCAACCGGCACGCCAGGGCGATCGCCGAGAAGTACTGGGAGCGCGGCCGGACCTGCCCGATCGCGGTGGTGGTGGGCCAGGACCCGATCCTGTCGACCGCCGCGGCGATCGCCGCACCGTCCGGGATGTCGGAGTACGACCTCGCCGGCGGACTCCGCGGTCAGGGCGTCGAGGTCCTGTACGCACCGGGCAGCGACCTTCCGGTCCCGGCGTACGCGGAGATCGTGATCGAGGGCGAACTGCCGCCCGTCGAGGAGGAGTCCGTGCTCGAGGGGCCCTTCGGTGAGTGGACCGGCTACTACACGCACTCGGGCCAGGAGACCGTGGTCCGGGTCAACCGGATCATGCACCGGAACGACCCGATCATCCTGGGGGCACCGCCGATGCTCCCGACCGTCCCGGCAGGTGACCAGGCCGTCCCGCTGTACTCGGCATCAGTGACGTGGGATCACCTGGAGGCCTCCGGCGTCCAGAACATCAAGGGCGTGTGGGCGTACGCCCGCCAGCTGATGATGGTCGTCTCCATCGAGCAGACCGGCGCGGGCGACGCCATGCACGCGCTGCTCGCGGCGGCCGGGCGCAAGCGCACCGGTGGCATGGAGCGGTACTTCGTCGTGGTCGACGAGGACATCGACATCACCGACGTCAACCACGTCCTGTGGGCGTTGTTCACCCGCGTCGACCCGGCCGAGTCCATCCAAGTGCTGCGCGCGCCCACCACCGCCATCGACCCGCGGTTGTCGCCCGGCAAGCGCGCCGCCGGCGATCTGTCGATGGGCATCGTACTGATCGACGCGTGCAAGCCGTTCGCGTGGAAGGACCAGTACCCGGCGGCCAACCGCGTCGACGAGGCGACCCGCGACGAGCTGCGCAAGCGCTGGGCAGGGCTCCTGTCGCTGTAGCCCGGCACCAAGGGGAGGGGGCAGCCCGCTACCCCCTCCCCCGCAAGTCCGCCCCTGCCCCGCAAGCCCGCCCCCTCTCCCGCCCCGACTGGAGCCCGCCGTGACAACCGCTTCCCCAACCCGCCTCATCGTCGGAGTCACCGGTGCCACCGGGGCCCCGCTCGCCGTTCGCCTACTGGAAATCCTGCGGGAGGTGCCGCAGGTGGAGACCCATCTCGTGCTGAGCACCTGGGCCCGCTCCACCATCGAGGTGGAGACGCCCTACAGCAGCAGGCACTGCGCCGAACTCGCCGATGTGACGCACAAGTTCGGCGATCTGGGTGCCACGATCTCCTCCGGCTCCTTTCCGGTCGCGGGCATGGTCATCGTCCCGTGCAGCATGAAGACGCTGGCGGCGGTGCGGCACGGCCTGGCCGACAACCTCATCACCCGCGCGGCCGATGTCACGCTCAAGGAACGCCGCCCGTTGGTCCTCGTGCCCAGGGAGACACCGCTCAGCGAGATCCATCTGGAGAACATGCTGGCCCTCTCACGCATGGGAGTCCGCATCGTCCCCCCGATGCCGGCCTTCTACGACATCCCGAACGGCATCAGTGACCTCGTGGACCACATCGTCATGCGGATCCTCGACCAGTTCGATCTCCCCGTGGGCACCGCGGACATCGCGGAGCGGTGGCAGGGCCTGGTCCATACGCGCAGCCACGGCCCCATGTCGACAACGGCCCGGCTCCAGCAGCACAGCCCATGACCCCACCCGGGGCACGGCGCCCGGGAGCGAAGCGCCACGCGGTACAACCCTGACAACGACCGTCTCGCTGGGATCGCAAAGTACGGCGCTGGCTTCAGGCCAGTCCTGGGCGGAGTGTCGTGGCTGAGGACGTCCCATCTCAAGCGTTCTGCGTGGCACTTCCCCTGGCAGATTCGCCGTTCTGTGGTGCAAATCGAGGCTGGAAAGCGAGGTAGCCGATGGGAACGTGCGTGCGAATTTGCTGAGAGTGGGGTTACGGTGCGTGCGCCCAGTGGCCGTGAGGGCTGCTGGGTTTGCCTTCCTGAGGAGGAGACGCATGTCTTCACGTACCACAGGAACACCGCACAGACGCAGACGGCGCGCAGCGCGCCACACCATGCTCGTGGCCTCGGTCGCCACCGCGCTCGTGGCCACAGCAGTGCCGCTGGCCGTGGCCCAGAGCGAGCCGGGCGGGACGGACGCGCCGTCCTCGGCCTGGGGCCGGGGTGGTGAGAGAGCGAAGATGCCGCCAGTGAAGGTCGGCACGACGAAGGCACCGGAATCGGTGCACGAGAAGACGTCCGACAAGCTGGCCCGGTGGCGGGAAGCTCAGGAGCAGCGAGCGCGCGGAGGCGCGGACGCACCGCGGCGCGGCGCGGAGGCGGCGGCTGCTCTGGAAGCCGTGGTGCCCAAGGGGCAAGGGCAGGTGCCCTGGCACCGGATCTCCGACGTCCGGGTCACGGACTCACTCGTGGCGCGCGTCAACTACTCGACGGGCAACCTGATGCTCGCAGCGACCGACTTCCAGGTCGCCGGAGTCGGCAAGCCGCTGCAGCTGACACGAACGTACAACTCCCTTGACGCGCCCTGGGGAAAGGTCTCGCGGCGCTGGTGGCAGAACTATGAGCGCTACCTGCAGGTCGAATCGGACAAGGTGGTGCTGTACGACGCCACCGGCGGCTCCGTCTCGTTCGCGAAGAAGACGGACGGCACCTACTCCACTCCCGAGGGCTACCGTCTGGATCTGAAGAGGTCGTCCAACGGCGAGTACACGATCACCGAGCGCGGCTCGGGCATGAAGGACACCTACAGCGCCTCCGGCACCCTGGTGAAGGTGACCGACCGCAACGGTGGCCACATCCTGGTCGACCAGCACGACGAGGGCAGCGAGCACAAGGGCTTCAAGCTCACCGACAACCGCTCGGGCCGCTGGGTGGACCTGGTCAAGACCGACGCCTCGCAGTGGCAGGCCAAGGACAACACGGGCCGTACCGTGGTCCACGACCTCAACGCGGCCGGGGACCTGGCCAAGGTCACCGACACCGAGGGCAAGGCCACCCAGTTCGGCTACGACTCCGACCGCCGCCTGACGAAGATCACCACCCCGGAGGGGCGGGTGACGGTCTTCACCTACGACGCGAAGAACCGCGTCACTTCAATGAAGCGGGCCACCCACTTCGACGGGTCCGGTGAGAGCGGTCCGACCTACACCTACGCCTACTCGGCCGACGCCCCGAACAAGGCCGGCAGCACCACAGTGACCGACCCGGCCGGGAACACCACGAAGTACGAGCACCAGGCGGACGGCGAGGTCACCAAGGTCACCGACGCGCTCGGCAAGTCCCGCGAGCGCACCTACGACGCCAACCGCAACGTGCAGACCGCCACGGACGCGATGGGCGTGGGCGGCACCCCGGGCAACGTCACCGCGTACGGCTGGGACGCCCGCTCCAACCCCACCTCCGCGAAGCTGCCCACCGGTGCCACGTCCTCGCTCAGCGGCTACAAGACCATCGGCGGGACCGATGTTCCCGGCAAGATCACATCCGCCGACGGGGTCGAGGTGACCTACGGCTACGACGATGCGGGCAACACCACCAAGGAGACCGTCGCCGGAGCGGAGGGCGGCACCCGCACCTTCGCCTACAACCCCAAGGACCCCACCTGCGGCGGCTTCGAGGGCCAGCGCTGCGAGGTCAAGGACGCCAACGGCAAGGCCACCAAGGCCACTTACGACGCCAAGGGCAACGTCGTCAAGGTGACCCCGCCCTCACCGATGGGCGCCACCTCCTACACCTACGACGAGGCCGGGCGCATCCACACCGCCACTGACGGCCGCGGGACGAAGGTGACCTTCACCTACGACCACCGCGACCGCGTCAAGAAGGTGAGCGGCCCGACCGGCTGGGCGGAGTACTCCTGGGACGGCGACGGCAACCTCAAGCAGCGCTCGGACGCCACCGGCATCACCAGGTACGACTTCGACCCGCTCTCCCGCGAGACGATCCGCACCCTCCAGGACGGCTCCCAGACCGTCCTCACCTACTACGCCGAGGGCAACGTCGAGACGTACACGGACCCGTCGGGCACGGCGAAGTACACGTACGACAAGGTCAACCGCCTTGAGACGCTGACCGACGCGCAGGGCAAGAAGACCGGATACGAGTACAACGCCAACGACGCGCGCACCAAAACCAGTTACCCCGGCGGCACCATCGAAACCATCACCCGTGACAAGGCGAACCGTCCCGAACGCGTCAAGGCGACCTCAGCCGAGGGCACTCTCGTCGACCTCGCCTACGACTACGCGTACACCAGCGGCGGAACCACCAAGGACGGCGTACGCATCCGCGCCGAGACGGACACCGTCGCCGGGCTCAAGCGTGCCTACACCTACAACTCCGCGGGCCGCCTGACCTTCACCAGGGAAACCAAGGGCTCAACGGTCAACGACAGCTGGCTGTACTGCTACGACAAGGCCGGCAACCTCACCTCCCAGGGCACGGCCGCGGGCTGCCCCGGCGGCACGACCTACACCTACAACGACGCCTCCCAGCTCACCGGCAAGAACGGTGACACCAGCGGCTGGTCGTACGACAAAGCGGGTAACGAGACTGCCGCCGCCCCGACCCCGGAGACGGCACGCGCCGACGGCCAGTGGAACGACTTCTCCCAACTCACCTCCCTCACCCAGGGCGGCCAGGAGTTCAAGGCGCGCTACGCCTCCACCGACCAGTCCGAGCGCACCCAGTTCGGCGACACCGCGTTCCACAACGGCCCCGTCGGACTCTCCGCGAAGACCACGGGCGGAGTGGACATGAACTTCACCCGGGAGCCGAGCGGAAACCTCAACTCCTTCCGCACCGAAGGCCCGTTGAGGACGGAGAGCACGTACTACTACCTCACCGACGCCATCGGCACCACCAGAGCCGTCGTCGACGACCGGGGCAAGAAGGTCAACACCTACGACTACAGCCCGCGCGGCGTCACCCGCACCATGACCGAGAAGGTGCCCCAGCCCTACCGATTCGTCGGCGGCTATCAGGACCAGACAGGCCTGTACCACAGCGAGGCCCGGTACATGGACCCGCGCGTCGGGCGCTTCACCCAGCCCGACCCGGCGGGGCTCGAAACCAATCCCTACCTGTACGCCTCCGGGGACCCCACCAACATCATCGACCCCAACGGCCTGTGGGGCATCGGCGGACTGATCGACGCGGTCGGTGGCGGAGTGGACGCGCTCGGATGGGTCGGCGACGGCGTCAGCGCCTTCACCAAACTGGCCTCAGGGGACGCGGTCGGCATGTGGGGTGATGTCGCAGGCTTCCTCGGCGGCGGACTCTTCTTCGCCGGGTGCGAAGGCGTCATGCTCGCAGGCACCATCCCCACCGGCGGGGTGTCGACCGTAGGCGGCCAGACCGTCTGCTTCGCCGGATCTTGGGGGGCAGGCGAGGCATCGTCCAGTACCGTTGAATGGCTCTTCGGCTAGCACATTCCTTGCTGGGGTGGAACCGAGGAACGGTTCCACCCCAGCGTGTCTGTCCGTCGCATGGAAGGTGAATGAATATGGGCCGCCTTGGATGGACGATGGAGCAGCAAGCAGGTGTCCGTCATTTCACTAAACTCACCCACGTCTTCGCCCTGCTGCTCACCCTGCTCTTCGCGATCCTGACCTTGTTCACGGGACGACACCGGGGATGGATAGCCGTCGCAGCCGTCATCCTCATCTGGGGATGCTTCACCCTCTACATGAGGCGTGCGAAGAAGGGGCAGCCATAGTCGGGGTGCTTGTCGTACGGGACGCCTCACTCGCCGATGCGAGCAATCCGGGTGCGGCCCGACGAACTTCCCCTCTGAAGGTGCCCGCCTGGCGCGGCCCGAAGAGTGGCGAACTCGGCACACATGCTCAGCACAGTGAGGGCGAGGCCGCCATCGGCATGCTGGAATGCGCTACGGATGCCGAGCAGGGCGTAGAGACTGGCGCTGTCCCACTAGGTGGCGGCAGAGAGGTGCACGAGGTGCCGCGTGCGGGCACCCGGCCGGCGAACCGGCAGGCTCCCGAGCACGTCGCGATCCCCGCGTGTGCGGGGGTGGTCCCCAGCTCTCCAACGCCTCGCTGGACGGCGGCGCGGGGTAGTCCCAGGTCCCCCAGGAAGCGGGGACCGCTGTTCGACACCCCCAACGGGCAAGCAAATGGGCCAAGGAACCATCGGCACCCAAGCGCTGGGCACCACCCGGTGCGGCTCCCACGGCCTCCGAGTCAGCACCCCTTCCCGACGGGCTCAAGGATCGCGACGCATTCGACATGATGGGGCATCGGGAACAGGTCGAGCAGAGCCCAGACGATCTGTTCGTGACGACCTCGCTTTTCGAAACCGTCACGGAAGTCAACAGCGTTCAGTCGACGCCAGGCTGGACCAGACGAGGGGTGCCCGTAGGTCAGCGCCGAACCAGCAGCAGGCGAAGAGTCTTCCGGGATGCACCGCAACCCGCAGAGGGCCTGCTGGGCCACTCCCGCTCCAGCCGGGTGTGTCGAGCCACTACAACTCGACACGTCCGCCTGCGGGCAGCACCCTCCGTCCCGAGTCCCCTCCAGCCGCATTCCCGCAGCTCAGCGCACGCGCCCCCGCGGCTTCAACGGCACCCCAGGCAGCTCCGGGGCAGGCAGCGGCCCCCCGTCGTACCCCTTCACCTCACCGAACCGCGCCCCCGTCATCCAGTCGGCCCTGGCCTGCTCGATGTCGTCCTGCGTCCGCCCGATGAAGTTCCACCACATGATCAGCTCCTCCTCGAACGGCTCGCCGCCCAGGAGCATCAGGCTTGCGTCGGACTCCGCGCGCAAGGGGAGGTCGGTGCGGCCGCAGCCCAGGTAGAGCATGGAGCCGGGGAGTACCGGGACGCCGTCGACGTGGGCCTCGCCCGCCATGGACAGGACGGCGTACTCGAAGTCGGGTTCGAGGGGGAGGCGCAGGTCCGCGCCGTGGGTGAGGGTCAGGTCCGCGCCGACGATCGGGCTGTACGTCGTGCCGGGCGAGGTGGCGCCGTCGACCGAGCCCAGGAGGAGCTTGGCGCTCAGGCCGGGGGCGGTGACGACCGGCAGGTCGGCGTGGTGCTCGAAGCGCGGCTCCGTGTGCCGGTGGGCGTCGGGCAGCGCGACCCACAGCTGCGCGCCGTGCAGGAAGCGGGCGTGGGACTTCGGGCTCTCCTCGGAGTGCGAGATGGCCCGGCCCGATGTCATCAGGCCGAGCTCACGGGGCCTGATCGTCTGGAGGCTGCCGGTGCTGTCGCGGTGCAGCACCTCGCCCTCATGCAGCCAGCTCACCGTCTGCAGGCCCATGTGCGGGTGCGGCGGCACCTGCATGCCGGGCTCGTCGGCGATGTCGTCCGGTCCGTAGTGATCGACGAAGCACCAGGCGCCGACCATCCGGCGGCCCAGGTTCGGAAGGAGCCGCCGTACCTCGGTCGCCTCGCCGAGCCGCACGCGTCGAGGGCTGAGGAGTTCCCGCACCGGTTCCGCGACGACGAACCCGCGGCCGCCGCACAGCGCAGGCACCGCCTCACGATCAAGATTGCTCATGTCGCACAACCTAGCCCCGTCGGGCACCGCCCGTCAGCCTCCATCAGGGCGCCGCCCGGAGCGCCGCCCCGGCAGGGGAAGCCAGTAGTGGAATATTCAACATCTTGGGGCCGTTGTGGGCGGGTGAGGAGGCAGCAGTGGACTTCACCTACTACGACCACGGAACCGCGGCCGAGCGCTGGGAGCGCGCGCGGCGGTTCTTCGACGCCAAGGAGTACGCGACGGCGGCGCGCATTCTCGCCCCGCTCGCCGACGAGGTGCCCGAGCAGGTCGCCCCGCGCCTGCTGCTCGCGCGCGCCTACTACCACTCGGCCCAACTGCGGCGCGCCGAGGCCGAGTTGCGGACCGTCCTGGAGCTCGACCCGGTGGAGCAGTACGCCCGGCTCATGCTGGGCCGCACCCTGGAGCGGCAGGGCAGGGACGCCGACGCCGTACCCCATCTGCGGATGGCGGCGGCCCTCGCGGGCGACTTCGCGGGCACCTTCGCGGTGTAGCCGCACCGGCACGCGGCGCAGTCCCGCCGACTCGCGACGAGGGCGCATCCGTCCGCGACAGAGGCCCGGCCGGCCCCCGTCCCGCTCGTCGGCTCTCGTTGCTCGTCCCCGTTCCCGCGCTGGCGGGCGTACGCCGTCACCGGCATGCGCCCGCCAGCGCACGCGAAAGCCCCATCACGGCCGCGCGCAGGCACACCGCGCCCCACCGCGCGTACACCGCGCCCCACCGCGGTCAGCGTGGAGCGCGCGGCGTCATCGTGGGCTTCGCGGCCCCGACCGTGAAGCCCACCACCGCCCCGCCCCCGGGGCGCCCGTGTGCGAAGACTCTGCCGCCGTGGGCCGTCGCCACGTCCTGGACGATCGACAGGCCGAGGCCCGAGCCGGGCAGGCTGCGCGCGGCGGCGGCGCGGTAGAAGCGGTCGAAGACGCGGTCCAGGTCGGCGGGTGCGACGCCGGGGCCGCGGTCGCTGACCCAGACGCGGGTGCCGTGGACGGAGAGCTCGATGGGCGCGGTGCCGTCGCGGTCGAACTTGGCCGCGTTCTCCAGGAGGTTGGTGATGGCCCGCTGCACGGCGGCGGGCCTGATCTCCGTCACCTCGTGGTCCCCCACGTGCACGGTGATCGTGCGGCCCGTGCGGCGGCGGGCCGCCGCGGCGGCCTCCTCGGCGAGGTCGGCGAGGTCGGCCTCGACGGGCGGTTCGTCGTGGGCCCGTCCGGCCGCGATGGACACCAGTTCGTTGACGAGGTCGGTGAGTTCGCGGGACTCGTCGGCCAGGTCGGCCACCAGTTCCGTTCGTGCGGTGGGCGGCAGCTGCTCGATGCGGTCGAGGAGCGCGATGTTCGTCCGCAGCGAGGTGAGCGGCGTCCGCAGTTCGTGCCCGGCGTCCTGGACGAGCCGCCGCTGGTCGTCCTCGGCGCGGGCGAGGCGGCCCAGCATGCGGTCGAAGGAGCGGCCGAGCCGCCCCACCTCGTCGCGGCCCGTGACCGGCACCTCCCGGTCGAGGCGCCCGGTCGCGGCGACGTCCTCGGCGGCCCAGGTGAGCCGCATCAGGCGCCGGGTGATGCGGCGGGCCAGCCACGAGCCGCACAGCGCCGCCACGATGACCACCAGCGAGGCCAGCAGGACCGTGCGCCGCTGGAGGCGGTGAAGCAGGTCTTCGGCGTCGCTGAACCGCTGCGCGACCTGGACCGCGCCCTCGCCGCCGCCGAGCGACACCGTGGCCATGCGGTAGTCCTCCTCGCCGCTCTCGAAGTTGCGGCGCACCGTCTCCCCCTCCCGTCCCACGGTCGCGAGTGCCCGCTCCGCGTCGGACACCGGCCGCCTCGGCCAGCCGCGGGTGACGATGCTGCCGTCGCCGCCGAGCACCTGCGCGTTCATGCGCGAGGGCCAGTACACATGGGTGCGCAGTCCGTCCGGGCTGAAGTCGGCGGCGAGGGCGATGTAGCCCGTGAGGTCGAGGTCGCTCTTCAGGACCTGGTCGCGCAGCCCCTTGACGGCCTCGTCGAACTGCGTCTGCTGGTCCTCGCGGACCAGGCGCGCCGCCGAGTCGTAGCTGAGGAAGCCGATCAGGAGCGTCACGGCCACCGTGACGACGGCGAACGAGGCGGCGAACTTCGTGCGCAGGCTGCCGCTGGGGCGCGAGTCCCACGCGAACACTCAGACCTCCCTCAGGACGTAGCCGACGCCCCGAACGGTGTGGATCAGCGGCGCCGAGCCGGGGGTGTCGATCTTGCGGCGCAGATAGCCGACGTACACGGCGAGGTTCTTCGAGCTCGGGCCGAAGTCGTAGCCCCAGATGCGGTCGTAGATGGTGGCGTGGTCGAGGACGATGCCCGCGTTGCGGGCGAGGAGCGCGAGCAGGTCGAACTCCGTGCGGGTGAGGTCGACTTCCCGGGTGCCGCGCCAGGCGCGCCGCGCCATCGGGTCGATGCGCAGGTCGGCCACGCCGACGAGGCCGGCGGGCTCGTCGCCGGCGCCCCCGCCCGTCGCCCCGCCGACGCCGCCGTCGACGCGGCGCAGCAGCGCCCGCAGCCGTGCGAAGACCTCCTCGACCTCGAACGGCTTGGCCACGTAGTCGTCGGCGCCCGCGTCGAGTCCGGCGATGCGGTCGGCGGTCTCCACCCGGGCGGTGAGCATCAGGATGGGCGTCCGGTCTCCCTGGGCGCGCAGGACGCGGCACACCTGGAGGCCGTCGATGCCCGGCATCATCACGTCGAGGACGAGGAGGTCCGGCGGGTCGGCGTGCGCGGCCGCGAGCGCCTGGACGCCGTCACACACGGCGGTGACGTGATAGCCCTCCAGAGTGAGGGCGCGGTCAAGGGCGTTGCGGATCGCCCGGTCGTCCTCGGCGAGGAGCACGGAGTGCGGCCGGGCCCCCGGGGCCTGCGGCTGCGGACCGGGAATACGAGGCCGGGCATCGGGAACGCGCGGCTGCGCGCCCGGAGTACGAGGCCGGGTATCGGGAATCTGCGGCTGCGCGCCCGGAGTCCGCGGCCGGGCATCGGGAATCTGCGGCTGCGCACCGGGAGTCCGCGGCCGAGCATCGGTAATACGCGGCGGGGTGCCAGGAGTCCGCGGCGGCGTGCCGGGAGTCGGCGTGTTGCGTGACGGCTCGGGGTGAGGCATCCGGCTAGTCTGCCAACCGCCTCTTTTCCGCCGACGCCGGGCCGCGTTCTTACCTTCCTTTCACCTTGGCTGGAATCCCGGCTTACCCATGGGCGGGAAAGTGGCCTTTCGTTTTCCGTCGCGGTCCGCGCCGCGCGTACTGACCCACGCGTGCGCGGGCCGAGCTCCGCTCAGGGGGAAAGCTCCGCAATGAAGGCCCTGAAGGTCGTGTTCCTGCTCCACAACGTCTACGGTGTGGGCGGCACCATCCGCACCACTCTCAACCTCGCGTCCGCGCTCGCCGAACGGCACGACGTCACGATCGTCTCGCTGATGCGCCACCGCGAGGAGCCGCGCTTCGCCGTCGACCCGCGCGTCACCCTGGTCCCCCTGGTGGACGAGCGCACGGGCAGCACGGACACCGCGGACCCGCTGTACGCGGAGCCCGCCAAGGCGTTCCCGTCGGCGGAGGCGCGCCACCGCCAGTACACGCGCCTGCACGACGCGCGCGCCGAGTCCTATCTGCGCCGCTGCGACGCCGACGTGATCATCGGTACGCGGCCCGGCATCAACGTCTACCTCGCCCGGTTCGGCCCCCGCCGGGCGCTGCGCATCGCCCAGGAGCACCTGCGCCACGACGCGCACAACAAGCGCCTGCGCGCCCAGCTCGCCCGCCACTACCGCACGCTCGACGCCGTCGTGACCACCACGGAGGCCGACGCGGCCGTCTACCGCAGGAAGATGGCGCTGCCGGGCGTACGTGTCCTCGCCGTGCCGAACATGGTGCCGCCGCCGGACGTCGCGCCGTCCGACGGCACCGCGAAGGTCGTCGCCGCGGCCGGGCGGCTCGTGCCCGGCAAGCGCTTCGACCTGCTCGTACGGGCCTTCGCCACGGTCGCGGCGCAGCACCCCGACTGGCTCCTGCGGATCTACGGCGGCGGCTCGAAGAAGCAGGAGCTCCAGGATCTGATCGACCGTCTGGAGCTCGGCGGGAACGTGGAGCTGATGGGGGTGCACTCACCGATCGAGCCGGAGTTCGCGAAGGCGTCGATCGCCGCGTCGGCGTCCGACGCCGAGTCGTTCGGCATGACGCTGGTCGAGGCGATGCGCTGCGGCGTGCCGGTGGTCAGCACCGACTGCCCGCTCGGCCCCGCCGAGATCATCCGCGACGGGCACGACGGCAGGCTGGTGCCGACCGGCGACGCGGACGCGCTCGCCAAGGCCCTCGTCGAGCTGATCGAGGACGAGCCGCTGAGGCGCGCGATGGGCACCGCCGCCCTGGAGGGCGCCCACCGGTACGACCCCGCGCCGATCGCCGCCCGCCACGAGGCCCTCTTCGCCGACCTCGACTCCACGCGCCGCAAGCGTGCCGCGCAGCGCAGGCGCGCCCGGCTCCGCGCGTGGGCCCGCAGGCGGGTGCCGGGGATGCTGCGAGTTCTGCGGCGGCTCCGGGGCAACAACTCCGGGAACGGGAGCGGGACTTCGGGCGGATCGGCGGGGGTGGTGGCCGCCTCGTCCGCCGCCACCAGGACCACGCCCGACAGCGCGACGGTGCCGCCGGCGGCACCCGCCACGGCCGCCGCGACGCCGGTGACCTGCTGCTCCACGGCATCGGCGAAATGACTCCCGCCCGGGCGCCGCACCCCGTCGGCACCCGGGCGGGTCCCCGGCGTGCGGCGCCAACTAAAGCGTATTAGTTGTCTCCGCGCTCTAGCCCCGCCTCTCCTCCGTGGACAGAATTGCCGCGGATTCGACCGGCAATTCTGCCCACGGAGGAGAGTTCCGCATGAAAAGACGCACCGTCCTTCTCGGCGCGCTCGCGCTGTCGGTGACGACGGGCGCCACCGCGGCGGCCGCGGAGCCCGCCGCGGCGAACAGGCGCGTCGTCGTCTACTACCAGACGCAGTACGCGAACGGCGCCTACGTCTCGCCGCTCGGCCTCACCGACAACAACACCGGCGTGACGGATGTCATCGTCGCCGCGGTGCACCTCAACGACATCAACGGCCCGTACAAGCCGGTGCACTTGAACGACGATCCGCCCGGCGCCGCCAAGTTCGACCCGATGTGGCGCGACCTCAAGGCGATGCAGGGCCGGGGCGTGCACATGCTCGCGATGGTGGGCGGCGCGGCGCCGGGCAGCTTCACGCGGCTCGACACCGAGTTCGACACGTACTACCCGCTGCTGCGGGACTTCCTGCGGCAGTACGGCTTCGACGGCGTCGACCTGGACGTCGAGGAGCGGATGTCGCTCGCGGGCATCGAGCGCGTCATCGACGCCCTGCGCCGCGACTTCGGCGCGGGCTTCCTCATCACGCTCGCGCCCGTGGGCAGCGCGCTCAGCGGGGGCGGCAACCTCTCCGGCCTCGACTACGAGCGGCTCTACCGCGACCGGGGCGGCGACATCGCCTGGTTCAACGCCCAGTTCTACAACGGCTGGGGCAGCATGGCGTCGACGTCGAGCTACGACGCGGTCGTGCGCCGCGGCCTCATCCCCGCGTCGAAGGTGGTCGCGGGCACGCTCACCGACCCGTCCAACGGCGGCAGCGGCTATGTCGACGTCACCCGCCTGAAGTCCACCGTACGGAGCCTGGTCGCCAAGTATCCGCAGATGGGCGGCGTCATGGGCTGGGAGTACTTCAACTCGCAGCCGGGCGGCGCGGCGGCGCCGTGGCGGTGGGCGGCGGAGGTGAAGTCGGCGCTGGCGGGCTGAGCGCGCACGCGGCCGGGCGCGGCGTCACGCCCACAGGGCCTCGGCGGCGGCGACCCCCGCGAAGGCCGCGCCGAGGCCGACGGCCACGCTCACGACGGCGTTGGCCGCGGCGGAGAACCGCGCGCCGTTCTCGGCCAGGCGCAGCGTCTCGTACGAGAACGTCGAGTACGTGGTCAACGCCCCGCACAGCCCCGTGCCGAGGAACAGCTGCGTGTCCGAGGACACGGCGCCCGCGGTGACGGCGCCGGTGACCAGGCCGAGCACGAGACACCCCACGACGTTCACGGTGAACGTCCCCCACGGGAAGACGGTGTCGTGTCTGGCCTGCACCGCGCGGTCCGTGAGATAGCGCAGCGGGGCGCCGACCATCGCGCCGGCCACGACGAAGAGCCAGTTCACCGGGGAGCCTGCCGCCATGCCACCGCGCGCCGGGTCGCGAGCGCCGCGCACCACACCGCCGCGAGGGCCGTGAACAGGGTGAGCGCCAGATAGGCGAGGCCGGTGCGGGCCCGGCCGTCCGCCACCAGGCGCTGCACGTCCACCGCGTACGTGGAGAACGTGGTGAACCCGCCGAGCACACCGGTGCCGAAGAACGGCCGCACCAGGCGGTGCGCCGCCCAGGCGTCGGTGATCACCACCATGAACACGCCGATCACGGCGCATCCGACCGCGTTCACGCCGAGGGTCGTCCACGGGAAGGCGCCGGGCGCGGTGGGCCACAGGAGCCCAGCGCCGTAGCGGGCGGCGGCCCCGAGCCCGCCGCCGACGGCGACCACGGCGACGACGGTCGCCTGCTCGCGGCGGGGCGTGCCGCGCCCGGCGGGCAGGACCAGGTCGATGTCGGGGTCGATGGGTTCGTCCGCCGCACTGGAGTGCCGTTCCGCGTTTCTGGACATCCGGGACATGCTCTCCCACTCGGCGCGCGGCGACACGCGAAGATCACCGTTCTCCTCAGGCTAGCCCGGCCCCCTGGAGCCGGGCGAATCGGGCCCCGAAAACCGCGTGGACAGCGGGGCCCCGCACACGGTGGGATGAGCGTCCGCCCGCCCGACGATCACGGAAGGGGCGGCACCCGCACACGGAACGGGCAGCCCCCGTACGAGGAGATCCCTGTGTCAACACCTGGGCCCGCCACGGCACCTGAGGACGTGGATCCGGCCGACGACGCGTTCGAGCCGGTCATCGACACGGCGCTGGTGCGACGGCTGCTCGCCGCGCAGTTCCCGCAGTGGGCGCACCTCCCCCTCGCGCCGGTCCCGCGCTCGGGCATGGACAACGCGACGTTCCGCCTCGGCGACGACCTGGCGCTGCGGCTGCCCCGGTACGCCCGCTGGGTCGGCCAGGTCGAGCGGGAGCAGCGCTGGCTGCCGTGGCTCGCGCCGCGGCTCCCGCTGGCCGTGTCGCAGCCGATCGCCGAGGGCGCCCCGGGCGAGGGCTATCCGTTCCCGTGGTCGGTCTGCCGCTGGCTCGACGGCGAGCCCGCGACGACGGACTCCCTCGCGGACCCGGACCGCGCCGCCGTCGAACTCGCCGGGTTCGTCAGGGCGCTGCAGCGGATCGACGCGACGGACGGGCCGCCGCCGCAGTGGAGCAACGCCTTCCGCGGCGCGCCGGTCGGCGCCGAGGTCGACGCGCTCGCCGCCGACTCCACCGTACGTACGAAGATCGCGAAGCTGACGGGCGTCTTCGACACGGTCGACACGGACCGGGTCACGGCCGTGTGGGAGGAGGCCCTTGCCGCCCCCGCGTGGGACCGCCCGCCGGTCTGGCTGCACGGCGACCTCGCGACCGGCAACCTGCTGGCCGTGGACGGCGAGCTGAGCGCGGTCATCGACTTCGGGACCCTTGCCGTCGGCGACCCCGCGTGCGATCTGATCCCGGCGTGGATGTTCCTGCCCGCGACGGCCCGCGACACGTTCCGTGCGGCGGTCGGCGTGGACGACGCCACGTGGGCCCGCGGCCGCGGCATCGCGCTCGCCGGGTCGCTGCCCGTGCCGGACGACCCGTTCTTCCAGCAGGACCCGGCGCGGGTGACGACGGCCCTCAGGCACCTGGAGGGGATCATCGCGGGCGGCTGACGCCCCGCGCCCGGAGTGGCCTCAGCGGCCGACGGCCCGGGCGAGCTGGGCCTTGTTCATCGACGAACGGCCCTTCACGCCCTTCTTCTTGGCCTCCTCGTACAGCTGGTCGCGGGTCGGACCCTGCGCCCCGCTGTGCGAGCGCAGGCCGCCCCTGCGGCCGGACGAGATGTCCTGCTTCGACGTGCGGGACGCCGTCTTGGACTCGCCGCTGCGCGCCCGCTCCTTGTTGACCGTGCGGGCCGCGATCTCCTTGGCCCGCTTCGGCGACTCGCCGCGCCGCTCGGCGCTCTCCTTGATGTGCTCGTACTGCCGCTCGCGCTTGGCGCTCGATCCACGAGGCATGACGGGGTCCTCTCGTCGCTGGTCGTCCGTCGGGGGGGGGGAACCGGAGGCCGGCCCCGGACCACGACCACCACGTGTAACCCTTCGACGGCGGGGCCAAACACCGTTTGGCCCCGCCCGGCCCGGGCACCCGGCGCCGCATGGAGTGGGTACCACTGCGACAGGACTGGATCCGTCGGGCCGCGTGTGCCGATGAGGATCCTGAGCTGTTCTTCCCGGTCGGCGCCACGGGTCCGGCCGAGCGCGATCAGGAGGAGGCCAAACGGGTGTGCCGGCGCTGCCCGGTGGCCCGCCAGTGCCTGGCGTACGCGCTCAGGTCCGGGCAGACCTCCGGCGTCTGGGGCGGCAAGGGCGAGAACGAGCTGGCGGC
>NZ_JBHYJH010000090.1:0-39188 GCF_042740445.1 Streptomyces sp. NPDC059003
CACCCCGAAAAGCAATCGGCCTCCGGCCTCGTCCTCAAACGCCGGACGGGCTGAAATTTTCGCCGCTGCTGACTGGTATCTGCGGGGGGCCTGGGGCGACAGCCCCAGTGGAAGGGCGGGTGGGTGGGGGAAAAGGGGGTCTGGGGGCGGAGCCCCCAGCAAGGGCGGGGCTACGTGCAGCGGGCCATCGCGTCCAAGGCGACCGCGCCCTGACCCCGCCCCAGCACCATCAACGGATTGATGTCCAACTCGGCCAGCGAGTCCCCCAGTTCGAGGGCCATCCGCTCCACCCGCAGCACCACCTCGACCAGCGCGTCGAGGTCGGACGGCGCCGCGCCCCGGACCCCGTCCAGGAGAGCGCGGCCCCGCAGGGAATCGAGGAGGGCGCGGGCCTGGTCCTCCCCGAAGGGCGGGACGCCCACCGCCGTGTCGCGGAGGACTTCGACGAGGACGCCGCCGAGGCCGACCGTGACGGTGGGGCCGAAGAGGTCGTCCTGGGTGATGCCGACGACCATCTCGACGCCGCGCTCCACCATCTGGCAGACGAGGACGCCGTCCAGGGACACGTCTTCGTAGCGGGCGATGTCGGTGAGGTCGCGGTAGGCGTCGCGGACCTGGCTGGCGGAGGTCAACCCGACCTGGACCAGGCCGAGTTCGGTCTTGTGGGCGATCTGGGCGCCGGAGGCCTTCATCACGACGGGGTAGCCGACCTGCCCGGCGGCGCGCACGGCGGCCGCGGCGCTGGTGACGAGCTGTTCGCGCGGCACGCGGATGCCGTACGCGCGCAGGAGCTGCTTCGCCGCGTGCTCGCTGAGCTGCTGGCCGGGGCGCAGCAGGGCCTGGGCCTTGCGGTAGGAGGGGGACGGGGTGCGGGGGGCCTCGTCGAAGGGGGAGCGGTAGGACGTCACGAAGTCGTGGTGGGTGAGGTAGGCCCGTACCGCCTTGATGCAGTTGGAGAAGGTGCGGAAGGTGGCTACGCGTGGGGAGCCGAGGAGGGTGTGCCGGTAGGCGTCCTCCGTGCCGAGCGGTGAGCCCCACACCACGCAGATCAGCTTGTCCGTCTGCTCGGCCGCGGCCACGAGGTCCTGGGCGAGCTTGTCGCTCATCGGTGGGAACGGGCCGGTGATGGGGCAGATGAGGACGCCGACGGACGGGTCGGCGAGGAGCGCGTCGAGGATCTTGCGGCCGCGCCAGTCGCCGACGGGGTGGCCGCCGTTGTCGATGGGGTTGGCGACGTTCAGGTAGTGGGGGATCCACTGGTGCAGTTCGGTCTGCTTGGCATCGGAGAGGGTGGGCAGGCGCAGGCCCGCGCGGGTGGCGAGGTCGGCGAAGTGGGCGCCGGTGCCGCCGGAGATGGAGTAGACGGCCACGCCGTCGGCCCGTGGTGGCCGGGCGCGGGCCAGGAGCGTCGCGGTGTCCTGGAGCTCGTCGAGCCCGTCGACGCGGATCACGCCGAACTGCCGCATCGCCGCGTCCACGACCGCGTCGGCGCCGGTCAGCTTGCCGGTGTGGGACGCGGCCGTGCGGGCGCCGGTCTCGGTGCGGCCGACCTTGACGGCGACGACGGGCACGCCGCGCCGGGCGGCCCGGTCGGCGGCGAGCAGGAAGGCGCGGCCGTCCTTGAGGCCCTCCACGTACGCGGCGATGGCGCCCACCTCGGGCTGTTCGGCGAAGTACGCGAGGAAGTCGGCGGTCTCCAGGTCGGCCTCGTTGCCGGTGGGCGCCCAGTGGGAGAGGCGGACGCCGAGCTCCTGGAGCGTGAAGACGGGGCGGCCCTGGTGGCCGGACTGGGTGATGAGCGCGATGGCGGGCCCGGACAGGTCGTCGCGGAACGTCTCGAAGGCGTTGAGGTTGGTGTTCGGGCCGAGCAGGCGCAGGCCGGAGCGGGTGCAGGCCTCGACGAGGCGGTCCTGGGCCGCGGCGCCCGCGGTGCCGGTCTCGGCGAATCCGGACGCGAAGGCCACGGCGAACTTCACCTTCGTACCGGCGAGTTCCTCGACGACGGGCAGCGGGTCGCCGACGAGGAGCACGGCGAGGTCGACCGGTTCGGGCAGGTCCGTGACGGAGGTGACGCAGGGGAGGCCGAAGACCGTGCGGCGGGTGGGGTGCACGGGGTGCAGGCGGGCGCCGACCCGCTCGGCCCAGGCGACGAGTTGGCGCGTGATGCCGGTGTTGGGGCGCCCCTCGGCGTCCGACGCGCCGACGACGGCGACGGACTCGGGGCGGAAGAAGCGGTCGAGGTCGGGGACGTCGGCGTGCAGCGGACGGCCGCTGACGTCCAGGTCGCCGGCGTCTGCGGCGCGGCCGTGGACGGTGGCGGCGGGGAGGTTGCCGCAGGCCAGGGCGCGTGCGCGGCGGGGGTCGGAGGTGAAGGTGCCGTATGTCGATCCAAGCATCGGTCCGCCCGCTCCTGTGGGTAAGGAACTTTACTGACGCATAGTCAGATTACTGAACTGACGCCGTGTCAGGAATGGGGTGCGCAAGACGCCGTTCAGGACGTGTGCGTGCGTACGGCAGGACGTGCGCACGCCTACGGGCGCGCGCCGCGGCCCATCCCGCCGTCGTCGTGCGCGGCGCGGCCGCCGGACCCGGCCGCGCCGTGCCGACACCGCACGTCACGTGCGTACCTGACGCCTCCACGGAACCGCAGAACCCGGGCGCTGCCAAGGTGGGCGCCCGGCCACGTGGCTTGTTACCGCCGGTACTACCGACGGGTCGGGCCTGCTGTCGCGGTGCGGTCCGCGCGCTGCGTACGCGCCCCGCGGGCCGCACGCGCCTCCCGCGCCGCACGCGCCTCCCGTGCCTGGGACTTGGCCACCGCCGTCGCGATCCGGTCCGCGTCCCTGGCCAGTTCGCGCAGCATCCCGCTGATCGGATTGGTGAAGCCCGTGAAGTACAGGCCTGCCGTGCCCGGCGCGGTGCGGGGGCCGTGCGCCACCGGGCGGCCCCGGTCGTCGAGGACGCCGAGGTGGCCGAGCAGCGGCTCCAGGGTGCGGCGGTAGCCGGTGGCGGCGATGACGGCCTCCGGGCCGATGCGGGTGCCGTCCGCGAGGACCACCTTGCCGTCCTCGAAGGACGCGACGGCCGCCACGGGTTCGACGCGCCCCTTGCGCACGGCGTCGATGAGCCCGACGTCCTGGACCGGGATCGCGCCCTCGTGGACGCGCGAGTACAGGCCCGTGTCGGGGCGCGGCAGGCCCTGCGCGGACAGGTCCGGCACGCTGATCCGCGCGAGGGGCCGGGCGATCCGGTCGACCACGGCCACCGGCAGCCTGCGGCACAGGATGCCGGTGCGCTGGGCGGGCCACCCGGCGGTGGAGCGGCGCACGATGTGCGGGGCGGTGCGCACGGCGAGGCGCACGCGTGCGGCGCCGCCCTCGACCAGGTCGACGGCGATCTCGGCGCCGGTGTTGCCGACGCCGACGACGAGGACGTCCTTGCCCGCGTACGGGGCGGGGTTGCGGTAGTCGGAGGCGTGCAGGAGCTCGCCCTCGTACGCGTCGAGACCCGGCCAGTCGGGCAGGTGCGGGGTGTGGTTGTAGCCGGTGGCGACGACGACCGCGCGGCCGGTCAGCTCGCGCCCGCCCGTGGCGTGCAGGAGCCAGCCGTCGTCCGCCCGGTCCAGGCGGGTCACCTCCACGCCGGTGACGACGTCGAGCTCGTGGAACTCGGCGTACTTCTCCAGGTAGCGAAGGACGTTGTCGCGCGCGACCCAGCGCCCGAAGGAGCGGGGCATCTTCAGGCCGGGCAGGGCGGAGAGGCGGCGCGTGGTGTGCAGGTGGAGGCGGTCGTAGTGGCCGCGCCAGGAGGCGCCGACGCGGTCGGACTTCTCCAGGACGACGGCGCGTACGCCGCGTGCGCGCAGGGCCGCCGCGACGGCCAGGCCGCCGGGGCCGCCGCCGATGACGTACACGGGGCGGTCGGGACAGGGCCTGCCCGTCAGGGGCCGGTCGGTTCTCGGCGGGAGCGGAAGGTTCGAGTCGGCCATGACGGGAGAGTAACCACGCCGTCACTTGATGGGTGACGGACAAGTCCGAAACCGGTTGCGAATTGATCACGCGTGCCCGCCTCTTGCGCGCGCGGCGACCGGTGCGCTGAACTGACATAACGTCAGATTCCTTGGTTGGGAAGGGCTGGTTCGCGCGTGCGCTTCGATCTGCCCGAGGTTGACTCCTTCACGCGCCCGTACTGGGACGCCACCGCCGAGGGCCGCCTCCTCGTCCGCCGCTGCCGCGCGGCCGGGTGCGGCCGCGCCCACCACTACCCGCGCGAGTTCTGCCCGTACTGCTGGTCCGACGACGTCGTCTGGGAGCGCGCGAGCGGCCGCGCCACGCTGTACACGTGGTCCGTGGTCCACCGCAACGACCTCCCGCCGTTCGCCGGGCGCGTGCCGTACGTCGCCGCCGTCGTGGACCTCGCGGAGGGCCCGCGGATGATGACGGAGGTGGTGGGCCGCGCGGCGGCGGAGCTGCGGGTGGGGATGGCGCTCGAGGTCACGTTCCGGGAGGTGGGGGAGGGAGTGGTGGTGCCGGTGTTCGGGGCCGGCCCGGTCTCCCCTACGCGCGGGAGGAGTTCAGCAGGGTCCGCCCGGCGGGGCTGACGGCGTGGCGTGCGGCCTTTCCGTCCCGGGTGAGGGCGGTGAGTCCGGCCTTGCGCAGCACGCTCGCGTGTTCGCTGGCGCTCGCGGGCGAGATTCCGGCGCGGGCCGCCAACTGGGTGGTGGTGCATCCGGCGTGTTCGGCTATCACCCACAGGACCGTCGCGCGGGTCCGGCCGAGGAGCGCGCGCAGGGACGACGGGGCTTCGCTGAGGGTGCCCGCGGTGACGAGGGCGGGGGCCGCGGTGGCGCGCGTGGCGTCCTTCACGGGGAACGTGATCCAGGGCTGTCCGTCGTCCGGGTGGTCGTAGGCCGGGTAGTGGGAGCCGAACACGGTGGGGATGAGGAGGAGGCCGCGGCCCGCCAGGTGGATGTCGTCGTCGCGGCTGGATGCCGTCGTCAGCTGGAGCACCGGCGATTCCCAGGTGATGTAGCGCGGGTTGAGCTCGCGCAGCAGGCGCTCGACGCCGTGCTCGGTCACGTGCCGCAGGCGCAGGGCGCGGTCCGCACCGGCGAGTTGCTCGATGCGGGGCCAGTACGGTGCGACGAGCAGGTCGTGCGCCGTGTGCACGGCCTCGGCCAGGGGGCGGACGAGCGCGGGGTCCTGCCTGAGCTGCCGGGCCGACCGCGGCACGCGTTTCAGGCCCGCCGCCCAGCGGTCCACGTCCTCGACGAAGCGGTGCGCCGGCGTCGAGCAGAGCCGCTCCACGAACTCGTCCGGCTCCTCGGCGCGGTTCAGGTCGAGGAAGTCCGCTGACGCCCCGAGGGCGGGGATGAAGTCGAACAGCGGCGTCAGGCGCGGCGGCAGTCGCGTCGCGGCGCGCCGCCGCCACGCGTCGAACCGCACCGGGTGACTGCGCTCCTGGAGCAGCCGGATGCCTATCTCCAGTTCGAGCAGGGGCCGTACCCCGGAGGCCAGACGGGTGCGGGAGAGGTCCTCGGCCGTGAAGTGGATCCGCAGGGTCATCCGTGGAGCCTCGCCGTCGAAGGTCGTTTCGGGCCAGCCCGAAACGAGTCGACCTCCGTGGCCCACCGCCCGAAGCTGGTGGGGCACGGGGGGAGTCCGGCAGCCCAGGGCCGCACACGGGGGAGGGGCTGCCGGACTACGCATGTCTTACGCGAGTTGAGGCTCCTCCCGTTGGCCTGGACGCGGACGTGGGCCGCCGTCCGCGGAGGTTCCGGTCAGAGGGAGGGGCGGTTCGGGCCAGCCGTGCGCGATTGCGGCGCCCGGGCCGCGGGGCGATGCATACAGTCGGTGGGTCTGTCGACCCCTGTTCCGCTCTGCTCGTTCCGTGTACGACACCGAGATAGGGAGTCCGCGCTGTGCCGTCCTTGCTGCACTACGAGATCGTCACGGACCCGACGTCGCTCCAGGCATCGCTCCCCGGGGAGCCGTCCACGGGGACGGTGTACATCATCGTCTCCAACACCCACAAGTCCATCGTGGAGTGGGAGTACATCGATGTGGAAGTGCCGTGGGGCCCTGATGCCTCCGACCTGACCGACAGCCCCGCCGCGGTCGTCACGAGCATCGAAAGGACCGTCACGACTCCGCGTGATGAGGCGCTGGAGTTCAAGTGGGACAACAACGTGCAGCGCTACCGGGCCCAGTTCGACTGGTCGCAGTCCCCCATCAGGGCGTACCCGGAACTGCTCTACCACGGCGCTCTCATCCTGAAGCTGGAGAACATCCCCGTCACCGAGGGCGCGGGACTGGTCCTTCTGAAGATCCATGACAGGGCCAGGGGCGGCGACACCGGGCCCCACGCCTTCGGGATCGGCCACTGCACCACCACCCTCGGCCTCACGAAGCAGACGCCGCGCATCCCGCGCAACTTCCGGGCGGAGAAGTCCCGGATCGACGGGGACGCGGGCCAGGCCGTCGTGTTCCTGTGGGACGGGCCCACCGATCTCGACTACTCGATCCTCGACCAGACCGGGGCCCCGGTCCACAACGAGGCGGCGGCGCCGGGACCTTCGGCGCACCAGCAGTTCAGGCGGCAGCCCGGCTTCGCCCCCAAGCGCGGCACCACGTACACCCTGGTCGCCAAGCCCCCCGGCGTCACCAACCACCAGGGGTACTTCCTCACCGCCACCGTCCACGCGACCATCCCCGAGTTCGAGAGCGGCACGCGCACCCGGTGGATCGAGGGGACGGTGGACAAGGGCCGCGTCGTGTTCACCGCGGACGGCGTGGACGTCCAGGACCAGAACCACAGTGACCTGGGCACGCTGCGGGCCAAGAGGGCCGACGTGGACGCGGTGATCACCAGGCTGGTGCAGGGGCGTACCGACGACGCCGGCTGGATCAACTTCCCCGACACCGGCGTCAACGTGTACCACGGTCCGACCAGCACGCCGGGCGTCATCACGGCCGAGCGGGCCGACGTGCAGGGCGTCAACACCACCTGGGCGGGCCGCCGCGCCGCCGGGCAGGGCTGGATCGACTTCTCCGACGACGGGGCGACCGTCTACAAGGACGACACCCCGAACAGGGGCACCCTCGCCGCCGACAAGGCCGACATCAGCGACGGCGTCAACACCACCTGGGTCGGGGACCGCGACGGCGGCAACGGCTGGATCGACTTCCCCCAGGACGGAGTCGAGATCCACCGGGACGGCTCCCCCGACCTGGGAGCCCTGCGCGCCGAAGCGGCCGAGATCAACGACGGCGTCAACACCCCGTGGGTCGGGGACCGCGTCCACGAGAAGGGCTGGATCGAGTTCCCGCAGGACGGCATCGACGTCCGCAAGGACGAGGACGGCTGGGGCACCGTCGCCGCGGGCCTCGCCAGTCTGAACGACCTGCGGACCGGCAGCGCCCGAGTGAAGGGCCTGCTGACCGTCCTGGGCGGCATGAACCTCAGCCATGAGGGGAAGATCGGCCGCGAGCGCGGGACGCTGTTCAGTACCCGGCCGGATGCGGTCGTGTTCACCGGGGCCAATGAATTCAAGCAGGGCGTGCGATTCGAGAAGGGGATCCTGGTCATCAACGACAAGTACTCCGTCTCGATGACCAAGGAATCCGGTGACATGCTGGTCAGCGGCGCCGGTCTCCAAGTCCAGGGAGGGACGATCTCCATATCCTCCGGGGGCAACCCGCCGCAGGTCCGGACGCTGTAGCGGGCGTCGCCCGCTCCCTACGGGAAGCAGCGGTAATCCAGGTAGCGGCCGAGGAGCAGGCGAGGCCACACTGACGCGATGACGATCATGGATGGCCCGGCATGACGGCCCGCTGGCACCTCACCACCGACCCCGCCGAATTCCTCACCCGCGCCCACGACTTCCTGCACGCCGAGCCCGCGCTCAACACCGCGCTGCTGACCGTCGCGGACACGCTGCGCACGCGCGGGCTCCATGTGTACGGGGACGGGGACCCGCTCTTCGGCTGGCTGGCCGACGGCCAGGGGGACGTGCGGGGAGCGTTCCTGCGTACGCCACCGCACCGGGTGGCGATCGGACCGCTCCCCGAAGCCGAAGCGGACGCGCCCGCGCTCGCGGAGCTGTTCGCCGACCGCGCCCCCGACCTGCTCGGCGTGATGTCCGACCAGACCACCGCCGAAGCGTTCGCGCACGCCTGGCGCCGTCGCACCGGCGCCGACGTCACCAGGAACCTGCGCCAGCGCCTGTACCGGCTCGGTGAGCTCACGCCGCCCGCGCCCGCGCCGCCGGGTGCCGCCCGGGTCGCCGGGGCCGGGGACCGCGAGCTGCTCGCCCGCTGGCACAAGGAGTTCGGCGAGGCGCTCGGCGAGGCACCGCTGATGGACTCCGGGGAGTGGGCCGACACCCGCATCGCCTACGGCGGCGTCACCCTCTGGGAGCTGCCCGACGGCACCCCCGTCGCCATGGCGGGCAACACCCGCCGCACCGCGGGCCAGGTGCGCGTGGCACCGGTCTACACCCCGGCCGCCCACCGCGCCCGCGGCTACGCCGGTGCCGTCACCGCCGCCGTGTCCCGCGCCGCGCTCGACGACGGCGCGGACGTCGTGGTGCTCTTCACCGACCTCGCCAACCCCACCAGCAACGGCCTGTACCAGCGCGTCGGCTACCGGCCCGTACGGGACTACGCGCAGTTCACCTTCGCGGCCCCCGCTACCGGTTGACGGCCTTCACATACCGGTGGCACGCCACGTGGATCGGGCCGCCCGCGCTCGCCGCGAGGTACTCGAAGAGGCCCTCGTCGCGCCAGCCGTTGCGCTCGTAGAAGCGCCGGGCGCGGGCGTTGCCGTTGACCACGGCGAGCCAGGCGCGGCGGTGGCCCTTGGCCGCGACCAGGCGCTCCGCCTCGGCGAGCAGGGCGACCGCGACGCTCGTGCCGCGGTGGTCCCGGGACACGTAGACCTGCTCGACCTCGTCGTCGACCACCATCACGAACCCGGCCACCGCCCCGGCGACCGTCGCCACCACGGTGTCGTCGACGCGGCGGGGCGCGCGCAGCACGAACGACTCGGGCGTGCGCACCGCGAGCAGCGCGGTCGGCACGTGGCCCCGGTGGCCGTCGTTCCAGCCCTCGTGCCAGATCCGCGCGATCGCCGCCGCGTCACCGGCGCGCGCCGGGCGCAGCCGCGGTGCGGCGGACTCCGCCGCGGACTCCTCCGTCACGGCCACAGCAACTCCTTGGCCCAGGGCCGCTCGTGCCCCGTCCTGCGGTAGCGCAGCCGTACGTGGCGGCGGCGCGCGTCGCCCTGGAAGAACTCGACCTCGTGCGGCTCCAGGACGTACAGCGTCCAGCTCGGCGCGTCCGCGTCCGGCTCGGCGGCGGCCCGCTCCCAGGCGGCGTCGGACGCGCGCGCCAACTCCTCGTACGAGGCGAGTACGGCACTCTGGCGCCCGACGAGCGCCGCGGCCAGCGCTCCGGTCGACCGGGCGTGCAGGTCGGCCAGGGCGGCGGGGTGCGGGGCCGTTGTCACGGGGCCTCGGGCGCGGATCTGGCGGCCGCCGGTCGCCCAGTAGAAGTGCACTGCCGCGTACGGGCTTGCCGCCAGCTGTCGGCCCTTGCGGCTGGTCGCGTGGGACGCGAAGTGGAAGCCCTCGTCGTCGGCCCCGTGCAGCATCACCGTGCGGGCGTCGGGGTGGCCCTCTTCGTCCGTCGTGGCCAGTGTCATGGTGTGGGGTTCGGGCTGCCCTGCGGTGACTGCGTCCGCGAACCAACGGTGGAAGAGGGGTACGGGTTCGGCGGGTGCGGTGGCCGGGGTGAACGTGGGGAGTTCGGTGTCCCAGACCTTTTGGGATGTGAGCAGTTGGTTGAAGCTGGGTCTCATGAGTTGATTGTGTATGGGGCTGCGCCCCTTTCCCCGCTTATCGCCGCTCCGCGGCTCGTCCTCAATCGCCGGACGGGCTTGGTTCCTGCCGGAGCGGGCTCTAAAAGGAGCGCCCCAGCACCACCGTTCCCGACGAGCAGAACCAGCCCCCCGTCCCCGACGCCACCGCCAGTTCCGGCAGGGTGCCGTCGCGGCGGCGGACCTGGCGGTGCGGGCCCGCGTCGCCGCGTAGTTGGCGTACCGCCTCCACCAGGAGGAACAGGCCCCGCATCCCGGGGTGCTGGGCGGAGAGGCCGCCGCCGTCCGTGTTCGTCGGCAGGTCGCCGTCCCGCAGGAGGCGGCCCTTCTCCACGAACGCGCCGCCCTCGCCCTTGGCGCAGAAGCCCAGGTCCTCCAGGGTCACAAGCGTCATGTACGTGAACGCGTCGTAGATCTCCGCGATGTCGATGTCCGCCGGGCGGACCCCGGCCCGCTCGAACGCCGCGCGGCCGCTGACTGCCGCCGGGGAGACCGTGAAGTCCTCCCACTGGGACATGGAGGTGTGCGAGACGTACTCGCCCGTGCCGAGGATCCAGACGGGGTTCGACGCACAGTCGGGGACGAGGTCGGCGGCGGCGAGCAGGACCGCGCAGCCGCCGTCGGAGCGCAGGCAGCAGTGCAGTTTCGTGAACGGGTCCGCGATCATGGGGCCGTTCAGGACGTCGTCCACCGTGATCGGGTCGCGGAACATCGCCTCGGGGTTCGCCGCCGCGTTCGCGCGGGCCTGCACGGCGACCGACGCCAGCTGCTCCAGGGTCGTGCCGTACTCGTGCATGTGGCGCCGGGCCGCCATCGCGTACTTGGCGATCAGCGAGTGGCCGTACGGGGCCTCGAACTGGAGCGGGCCCCGCGCGCCGAAGGAGAGGTTCGCGGTGCGCCGGCCCGCCTTGACGTCGGCGCGGGCCGTCGAGCCGTACACGAGGAGCACCGCGTTCGCGCGGCCCGCCGCGATCGCGTCCGCCGCGTGCGCCGCCATGACCTCCCAGGTGGCGCCGCCGACGGACGTCGAGTCCACCCAGCGCGGGCGCAGGCCCAGATACTCGGCGACCTCCACCGGCGCGAGCGTGCCGAGGCCCGCGGACGCCAGGCCGTCCACGTGCTCGCGGCCGAGTCCGGCGTCAGCGAGGGCGCGCCGGGCCGCCTGGGCGTGCAGGGCGTAGGGCGTGGCCTCGTCGACCCGGCCGCAGTCGGAGAGGGCGACGCCGACGACGGCCACCTGGCGGGGGGAAGACATGGATCTGACGGTACATCAGATGGGGTGGGCGCGGCAGGCCGTCGCGGGCCTGTGCTTCTGCCGGTGCCCGCCCTAATATGACCGCCCGCCAAGGAATATGACGTACCGTCAGATCCGGGTCGCCGGACCGGGGAGGAGCCCGCGATGGACGCCGCCTGCACCGCGGAACAGGACGAGATCCGCCGCACCCTGCGCGAGATCGTCGCCAAGCGCTGCGGCCCCGACGACGTACGGGCCGCCGTGCGCACCCGCGCCGGACACGACACCGCACTGTGGGACACCCTCGCCGGACGCGTCGGCCTGCCCGGCCTCGCCGTGCCCGAGACGTACGGAGGCGTCGGCTGCGGCCCCCTCGAACTCGCCCTCGCCGCCGAGGAGCTGGGCCGCGCCCTGACCCCGTCCCCGTTCCTCGCCACGGCCGCGCTCGCCGCGCCGCTCCTGCTCGCCGCCGGCACCCCCGCCCAGCGCGCCGCACTGCTCCCGCCGATCGCCGCGGGCGAGCGCACCGCGACCCTCGCCGTCCCCGGCACCGCCCTCACCACCGCGCTCGCCCTGACGGGGGACAACCACGGCGACTGGGCGGGCGGCGGCCGCGCGGGCGGCATCCAGGCCACGGCGGCCGACGGCGCGTGGCGCCTCTACGGCCAGGCCGACCAGGTGCTCGACGGCCACAGCGCGGACCTCCTCCTGGTCGCCGCCCACACCGGCGGCTTCGCCCGCTCCCGCACCCGGCTCTTCGTCGTACGCGGCGACGCCCCCGGTCTCGTACGCACCCGCCTGACCGCGCTCGACGAGACCCGCGCCCAGGCCCGCCTCGAACTGCGCGATGTGGCGGCGGAGTTGCTCGGCGAGGGGGAGGTGGATGAGGGCGTGGCGGAGGCGCTCGCCGGGACCGGGGAGCTGGCGGCGGCGGTGCTCGCCGCGGAAGCCGTCGGCGCCGCGGACCAGGCGCTCACGCGGACCGTCGCGTACGTCAAGGAGCGCGAGCAGTTCGGCCGCGCCATCGGCTCGTTCCAGGCGGTCAAGCACCGGCTCGCGGATGTGTACGTGGGCGTGCAGGCGGCGCGCTCGGCCGCGTACTACGCGGCGTGGGCCGCCGGGGCGGGGGCGGAGCCGGGGGCGGGGGTCGCGCTCGCGCAGGCCCTGGAGGCCCTGCGCACCGCCGCCGCCGAGGCCGTGCACCTGCACGGCGGCATCGGCATCACCTGGGAGCACGAGTCCCAGCTGTACGTGAAGCGGGCGGCGGGCGACGAGTTGATGTTCGGGCCCGCGCATCGTTTGCGGGCGCGTGCGGCGGAACGGGCTGAGGTATTCAGCCCGTCCGGCGTTTGAGGACGAGGCCCGAAGGGCCGACAAAGCGGGGAAAGGGGCGCAGCCCCATCTGGAAGGGTGACAGGACCTCGGGGCACGCCCTATCCCGGCTGAGGGCGTGCCGCCCTACTTCGTCGGCTTCTTACCGGTGACGCCCAGATGGACCAAAAGGGCGAGGTTCGGCTTCAGTTCGGCCTGCTTGACGCCCCACGTCTGGAACCCGCGCTGGTGGGAAGCGACCGCAGCGAGCATCGCGACGAGGGAACCGGCCACCGCGGCAGGGCTCACGTCCTTGTCGACCTTGCCCTTGGACTGGAGCTCCTTGACGGTGTCCGCAAGGGAGTTGTTGACCGAGTTGAGGATCTTCATCCGGATTTTGTAGAAGCGCTTGTCGCCCTCGGCGGCGCCGAGGTCGACGACCCGGAGGATCGCGTCGTTCTTCCGCCAGAAGTCGAGGAAGCCGTCGACGAGGTCCTGCGACGTCTGATAGGCGGCCTTTCCGACCCAGGAGCGGCCCTCCAGGAGGTGGGTCAACTCCGCGCCCTCGGCGGCCATTTGCTCGGCGATCTCCAGGACCGCGCCCTCGACGTCCGGGAAGTACTGGTAGAACGTCGCCGGTGAAGTGCCCGCCTTCCGGGCGACGTCGATGACCTTCACGTCGCGGTAGGGGGACGAGCTGAGCATGTCGCTCAGGCAGTCGAGCAGTTTCTGACGTGTCGCCTGACCGCGTCGACCGGCCACTCGGCCGTCGACGGTTCGTACCTGTCCTGTCATGCCGTCAGCTTACCGAGGGGTGATCGGAGCGCGATTCGACCGAGTGCAAATGGGGTGGGAGCGGGAGCAGCGCGGTGGCAGAGGGGTGGCAGGGAGGTGGCACGGGGGATCAGGGACGCACCGGAGGGCGCCCGGGGGCGGCGCCGTGCGCCGTCCGAAAAGAATTGGTCAGGTGTTCGAATGGATCGGCTGCGGGGCGGCGGGTGGACGGTTAGCTTGACTGTGATGGAGGCCACGGTGGGCCTGGAGGGGTGAGCTGAGGGAGAACCGGTCTCATGGAATTCACGGAAGGCGTCCCCTGCTGGGTGGACGCGATGCTCCCGGACGTCGAGGGCGGCAAGCGCTTCTACGGTGAGCTCTTCGGGTGGACCTTCGACGACGGCGCGGGCGCGGAGTACGGGCCCTACGCCCAGGCCGCCCTCGACGGCCGCCCCGCCGCCGCGCTCGCCCCCAAGCCCGACGGCCGGATGCCCACCGCCTGGACGGTCTACCTCGCCACGGCCGACGCCGCCGCGGCCGCCGTACGCGTGCGGGACGCGGGCGGGCAGATGATCACGGACCCGGTCCCGGTGGGCCCGTTCGGGACCATGGCGCTCGGGGCCGACCCGGAGGGCGCGGTCTTCGGGCTCTGGCAGGCCGGGAGCCACGAGGGCTTCGGGGTGGTGCGGGAGCCGGGCGCCTTCTGCTGGACCGAGGTGTACTCGCGCGACAAGAGCGCCGTGGACGCCTTCTACGGGAGCGTCTTCGGGTACGAGACGTACGACGACGAGATCGCGGGCGACGACTACCGCGTCTGGTCGCCCGCGGGAACCGAGCCGGGGCCCGGCACCGCGATCGGCGGCCGGGCCGTGTCCGACGGCCTCCCGGCCGAGATGCCCGCGCACTTCCTCAGCTACTTCAGCGTGGCCGACTGCGACGCGACGGCCGCCGCGGCCCAGCGGCTCGGCGGCCGCGTGCGCACCGATCCGCTGGACATCCCCTACGGCCGCGTCGCCGTGCTCGTCGACAACCAAGGGGCGGTGTTCGGGGTCCTCCAGGAGTGAAGGGGTGCCCGGCCGGTCGCCGCACGTCGCTTTTGTACCGAAACATCCCGATGTCGCCCCGGGTTCGCAACCATCGCCCCGGACAGGAAGAATCGGGGTGCGTGCCGCCGTAGCGGCTCGGTGGTGAGACGCTGCACGGGGCTGTTCCGAACGGCGCCCGCGTACGGGGAGGTGGCAGGCAAGTGGTGGACCAGCTGACGCAGCACGATCCGCGGCGGATCGGCCCGTTCGAGGTCCTGGGACGGCTCGGCGCCGGAGGCATGGGACTCGTCTATCTCGCGCGCTCCGCCTCCGGGCGGCGCGTGGCGATCAAGACGGTCAGGACCGAGCTCGCCGAGGACCAGCTGTTCCGCGTCCGCTTCACGCGCGAGGTCGAGGCCGCGCGCGCCGTGTCCGGGTTCTACACGGCCGCCGTCGTGGACGCCGACCCGCGCGCCGCCGTGCCCTGGCTCGCCACGGCGTACGTGCCCGCGCCCTCCCTCGAAGAGATAGTGAACGAGCACGGGCCGCTGCCCACCCAGGCCGTGCGCTGGCTCGCCGCGGGCGTCGCCGAGGCCCTGGAGTCCATCCACGGCGCCGGACTCGTCCACCGCGACCTCAAGCCCTCCAACGTCCTCGTCGTCGAGGACGGCCCGCGCGTCATCGACTTCGGCATCGCGTCCGGCGTCTCCAACACCCGCCTGACCATGACGAACGTCGCCGTCGGCACCCCCGCGTACATGTCGCCCGAGCAGGCCAAGGACTCGCGCAGCGTCACCGGCGCGAGCGATGTCTTCTCGCTCGGCTCCACCCTCGTCTTCGCCGCCACCGGGCACGCCCCGTTCCACGGCGCGAACCCCGTCGAGACCGTCTTCATGCTCCTGCGCGAGGGCCCCGACCTGGAGGGCCTGCCGGACGAGCTGCGCCCCCTGATCGAGTCCTGCATGCAGATGGACGCCACCCTGCGCCCCACGCCCGGCGACCTCCAGGCCCAGCTCGCGCCGCACCTGTTCGCCTCCGAGGGCGCCAGCGACGACAGCGGTACGGCGTCCGCCTGGCTGCCGGAGCGGGCGGTCGCGCTCATCGAGGCCCGCCGCGGCGGGCGTCCCCCGGCGCGCGTCGCCTCCGGGGCGGGCGGGTCCGCGGGCCGGGGCGGGCGGGCCGCGGCCGCCGCGTCGGCGGCGCCGGTGTCCGCGGTGCCGCCCCCGCCGCGCCAGGCCCCCGCCGTGCCGTCCCAGGCGCCCTCGCAGGCCGCCGCCCCGTCGTACGCCCCCTCCCACGCGCCGTCGCAGGCCGCCCCGCCGCACCAGGCGCCCCACCAGCCCGCGCACCAGTCCTCTCACCAGTCCCCGCACCAGTCTTCTCACCAGGCTTCCTTCCAGGGCGTGCCCGACGCCGGGCCCGTGCAGCTCGCGGGTGCCAAGGTGCCCATCGGGCCCGGGCCGCGCGTCGCCGCGGCCCGCGCCGCGGGCGCGCCCGCGGCTCCGGCCCCCGACGCCGGGCTCGCCGGTTCCTGGTCGCGCTCGGCGGCCCCCGCGCAGCCGCGGGCCAACGGCGCCGAACCCGCCGTCACGGCCCCCGCGCCCACCGGCGCCGGCGCACCGGCGGGGACCGCGGCGGGCGGCTCCTGGCGGCCGTGGCGGTTCCGCATGTCCAACGACGTGTGGGGCACCCCCGCCGTCGCCGGGAACCTGGTGTACGTCACGTCCTTCGAGGTGCACGCCCTCGACGTCAGCACCGGCCGACGCAGCTTCAAGACCCGCGACGTCGCCTGGTCCATGGCGGTCGCCGACGGCCGCATCCACGCATCCGACGGCCCCACCCTCTACGCCCTCGACGGCGCCGACGGCTCCGACCTGTGGCGCCTGTCGACGGACGCCTGGGTGTACGCCCTCCAGGCCGACCGCGGCACCGTCGTCACCGCGACCCGCGGCGGCGGCGTCCAGGGATGGGAGGCCGTCAACGGCGAGAAGCTCTGGGAGATCACCGGCGCCCAGACCGAGTTCGAGACGCCGGAGGCCGCGCCGGTCATCCGCGACGGCACGGTGTACGTCTGGAAGGACGCGCGGCTGCGCGCCGTCGAGGCCCGCACCGGCATCGAGCGCTGGTCGTACCCCATCGGCGACGCGGCCTCCTGCGGCGGCGTCCCCGTGCGGGTGACGCAGGCCCCCGACGGCTTCGTGTACGTGGCCGCGGGCACGCGCGTCCTGGCCCTGGACGTGGCCACGGGCCACGTCCGCTGGCACTTCGAGGCGCCCGCCGCCTTCCTCTCCCCGCCCGCCTTCGCGCCCGGGCCCGCCGTCACCGGCGGCGGCGTGTACCTCGCCGACTACCTGGGCACGGTGTACGCCCTCGACGCCACGGACGGCCGCGACCGCTGGCGCATCGCGACCGAGTCCCGGTCCTCCATCGACCCGGTCCTGGTCGCCGACGGCCACGTCCACGTGGGCAGCGGCAAGGGCCTCTACACCCTCGACGCCGTCACCGGCACACCCAAATGGCGGTTCCAGGCGGGCGGCGAAGTCGTCGGCTCCCCCGTCGTCGCCGACCGCCGCATCCACTTCGGCGCCACGGACCACCTCCTCTACACCCTCAAGGCCGACGACGGCCGCCTGCGCTGGAAGCTCGCCACGGGCGGCGAGATCACGGGGGCGCCGGTGGTGCGGGACGGGGTGGTGTACGCGTGCAGCAAGGACCGCTGTGTGTACGCGCTGGACGCGGAGCGGGGGACGGCGACGTCGCGCTGACGCGGGCGTGAGCCCTCGCGGGGCGCGCCGGACGGGCTAGAGCCTCGGCGGGCCGTCCAGCGTGGGGACCGTGGGGCGCGGGGGCTCCGGCTCCGGCTCCGGCGGGACCTCGGTCCCGGGGCGCCGTCGTCCGCCGAGGGCCACCGCGGCCACGAGTACGACCACGCCCCCGCCGAAGGCCCCGAGCACCCCGAGCCCGAGTCCCGAACCGTCTCCCGCCACGGCCAGACTGCCCTCCGCCTGCCCCTGGCGGACCATCCACAGGATCGTGAAGCCGAGGATGACGAGTCCGCCGACGGCGACCGTCACCCGTGAGCGCAGGGCGAGGCCCGCGAGGACCAGCAGGGCCGCGAAGGCCAAGGGCAGGAAGAGCGAGCCGAACAGCTCGGCCCGCGCGTTCGTGATCCCCGTGCCGGAGAACAGTTCGTCGACGCGGACGTCGCGGCCGGGACGGCCGTCGTACCAGGCACGGAAGGGGCTCCAGACGGCGGCCGTCGCTCCGATGAGAGCGAGCGCCGACCCGACGACGTTACGCACCAAGTCCGGCCTCCTCGGTTTCCAACCCGAGCCCACTCTCCCCACCGACGCTACGCCCCCCACCCACCCCACGCCACGCAGACCCCACGACAGCGGCGCCCCCTTTCCCACCCGCCCGCCCGTTTCCACTCGTCCGCGGGGCGACCGCCCCCGGTGGGGGTTGCCCGCCGCTGGCGCCTGCCCCCCACCCCCGCTACCGCGGCGCTTTCTCTCCCACCCGCCCGCCCGTTTCCAGCGCCACGCGGGGTGGACGTCCCTCGTGTGGCTTGCTTGCCGTCGGCGTCTGCGGGCTACCGCCGCTATCGCGGCGACTTCTTTCCCACCCGCCCGCCCGTTTCTGGCGTGACGTGGGGTCGGCGCTTCTGGTGGGGCTGTTTCGGTGTTGGCGGCTGCGGCTCTCGGGCCTGTAGTCGCCGATGGTGAATGACCCCCACAGGGGGCGTCCGCCCGTCATGTGGCTGGAAACGGGCGGGCGGGTGGGAGATCACGCGCCGCGGTAGCGGCGGTAACCCGCAGGCGCCAGCGGTGGGTTACCCCCACCAGGGGCGGTCGCCCCGCGGCAGGGTGGAAACGGGCGGGCGGGTGGGAGGTCACCGGGTCCGGAAGGTTCGGGGGCGTGTGTCGAAGAGGTCCGCCTGTCGGGCAGGAGCCGCGTTGCCGAGGGCAACCAAGTGCGGCGCAAGGCCAAGGGCCAGCCCCCGCGCTGCCTCCTTGGCCGCCCAAACAGCCCGCACGGTGCCCTGCACCGCTTCCGTAGGACAGGAAGCCACGGTCTCGGCGGCCCGCACCGCCGCGTCGAGCAGCCCGCCCGCGGGAGTCACCTCGGACACCAGCCCCACCTCGTACGCCCGCCGCGCGGAAACCCGTTCCGCCGTGCCCGTCAGGGCCATCCGCGCGACCTCCCCGAACGGCATCCGCTGGGCCATCAGGATCGTCTCGTACGCGCTGACCATCCCGTACGTCGTATGCGGGTCGAAGAACGTGGCGTGCTCGGCCGCGAGCAGGAACTCCGCCTCGCCGAGGAGGTAGAAGGCGCCGCCGCAGGCCATGCCGTTGACGGCGGCGATGACGGGCTTCCACAAGTCGTTGGCCTTGGGGCCGATGGTGAGCAGGGGGTCGTCGATCGAGTACGGGGACGACGGCTGCGGCACCTCGACCGCGCGGTCGATGCCGGTGCAGAAGGCCCGCTCACCCGCCCCGGTGAGCACGATCGCGCGCACGGAGTCGTCGTACCGGAACTCCCGCCAGACGGCGGCCAGTTCGGCGGCCATGGCCAGGTCGATGGCGTTGTGCCGGTCGGGCCGGTCCAGGGTGACGACGGCGACGCCGGTATCCGCGTCCCGCTCCACGCGCAGCCCGGACCCGGTCGTCACGGCCGCTCCAGGACCCAGCGCGGCAGCACGGCCCCGCCCTGCTCCGCGAAGACCACCTGCACGCGGGCGCCGATGCGGAGCCGTTCGGGTGGGAGGGAGTTCAGGGGGGCGTCCGCGGTGGTGACGACGTTGCCGGCGAGGCGGATTCGGGGGGCGTCGGTGAGTTCGACGAGGACCGCGTTGTACGGGGCGAGGTCGGCGTAGCCGGGGAGGAGTGGTGGGTGCGGGACGACGTACGACCAGACGCGGCCCCGGCCGCTCATGCGGCGCCACTCGCTGTCGAAGGACCCGCAGTGCGGGCAGCACGGCCGCGGCGGGAAGCGCAGCTCGCCGCAGCCGGCGGCCGCGCAGGCCTGGATCCGGAGCTCGCCGCGGGCGGCGTACTCCCAGAAGGGCGCGCCGTCGTCGTCGAGGACGGGGGCCAGCAGTTCACGCGTGTCGTTCATACGCCTCTCCACTCCTCAGTTCCTGAGCAGGACCGCCGACGTGGGCACGCCCTCGCCCGCCGTGACCAGGCACGTCGCCGCGTCCGGGACCTGCGCGGTGCTGGTGCCGCGCAGCTGCCGCACGCCCTCGGTGATCAGGTTGAAGCCGTGGACGTAGGCCTCGCTGAGCCCGCCGCCGCTGGTGTTCAGGGGCAGGCGGCCGCCGATCTCGAGGGCGCCGCCCTCGGTGAAGGCGCCGCCCTCGCCGCGGCCGCAGAAGCCGTAGCCCTCCAGGGAGAGCGGGATGAGGGGCGTGAACGCGTCGTAGATCTGGGCCACGTCGACGTCGTCGGGGCCGAAGTCCGCCTGTTTCCACAGGTGCCGGGCGGCGGTCCAGGCGGGGCCCGAGAGCGGGTCGTCGTTCCAGTAGTTGACCATGCCGTGGTGCTGGGCGGGCAGTCCCTGGGCGACGGAGTGGACGTACACGGGCCGGTGGCGGCAGTCGCGGGCGCGCTCGGCGGAGACGAGGACGCAGGCCAGCGCCCCGTCCGTCTCCAGGCAGTTGTCGAAGAGGCACAGCGGCTCGCTGATCCAGCGGGATGTCATGTACATCTCGCGGGTGAGCGGGCGTTCGTACATCATCGCGGCCGGGTTCTGGTTGGCGCGGTTGCGGCAGGCGAGGGCGACGTTGAAGAGGTGGTCGCGGGTGGCGCCGTACTCGTGCAGATAGCGGCGGGTGAGCATCGCGATCTCGTCGGCGGGGCGCAGCAGCCCGAAGGGGCGGGTCCACTGGGCGGGGGTGGGGAGCTGGGCGGCCGTGTTCCGCCACGGCCGCGGCCCGCTGCCGCGCTTGCGCGACCGCCACGCGACGCCCACGCTCGCCTGCCCGGTGGTGATCGCGGCGGCGAGGTGCGCGAGCGTGGCGCAGGAGCCGCCGCCCCCGTACCCGACCTTGCTGAAGAAGGTCACGTCCCCGGCGCCGACGGCCTTGGCCACCTCGACCTCGTCGGTCTCCTCCATCGTGTACGAGGCGAAGGCGTCGACCTCGGACGGGGCGATCCCGGCGTCCGCGAGCGCGGCGAGGACGGCACGGCACGCCAACGCCTTCTCGCTCTCGGGGAGTTGCTTGGCGAAGGGGGTCTGTCCGATACCGGCTATCGCTGTCGTGTCCTTGAGCCCTGACACTGTGACGCGTCACCTCCGCGATCGTCGCGCTTGCTCCGCACGGCTGACAGGCGGTCAGGCTACCGTTAATCTGACGGACAGTCAGCTAGTGGTGTGGCCCGGGGAACTGGGGAGGCGGGTATGCGCGGCGATCTGGAGTGGGGCACGGTTCCTCGCCTGGTGCGTGCGGCGGCCGAGCGGTACGGCGGCCGCGAGGCCGTGGTCGAGGGCCGCACCCGGGTGACGTACGCCGAGCTGGGGGAGCGGGTCGAGCGGGCGGCGGCCGCGTGCGTGGCGGCGGGCGTCGAGCCGGGGGACCGGGTCGCCGTCTGGGCCCCCAACACCCTGGACTGGATCGTCTCCGCGCTCGGCGCCGTGACGGCCGGGGCGGTCCTCGTCCCCCTCAACACCCGCTTCAAGGGCGCCGAGGCGGCGTACGTCCTCGCCCGCTCCCGGGCGAAGCTGCTGTTCATCACCGGGACGTTCCTGGGGGCTTCGTACGTGGCGTCCCTGCGCCGGTCCGGCGCCGAACTCCCCGACCTGGAACAGGTCGTCGTCCTCGCCGACAGCGCGCCGCCGGAGTACCGCACCTGGAAGGACTTCCTGGCGGGCGGGGACGGCGTCACGGCGGCGGAGGTCCGGGCCCGCGCGGACGCGGTGGCCGCCTCGGCCCCGTCCGACATCGTCTACACGTCCGGCACGACGGGCCGCCCCAAGGGCGCCGTCATCACCCACGCCCAGACCCTGCGCTGCTACGAGATCTGGAGCGACCTGGCGGGCCTGCGCGAGGGCGACCGCTATCTGATCGTGAACCCGTTCTTCCACACCTTCGGCTACAAGGCCGGGATCGTCGCGTGCCTGATGCGCGGCGCCACGATGATCCCCCAGCCGGTCTTCAACGTCGACACGGTCCTCGCCAACATCGCGGCCGAGCGCGTCTCCGTACTCCCCGGCCCGCCCACCCTCCACCAGTCCCTCCTCGACCACCCGGCCCGCGACGACCACGACCTGTCGGCGCTGCGCCTCGTGGTGACGGGCGCGGCGGTCGTCCCGCTGCTCCTGGTCGAACGCCTCCGCTCGGAGCTCCACATCGCCACCGTCCTGACGGCGTACGGTCTGTCGGAGGCGTCCGGCATCGTCACCATGTGCCGCAGGGGCGACGCGGCGGACGTCATCGCGTCGACGTCGGGCCGCGCGATACCGGGCACGGAGGTGAAGGTGGTGTCACCCGAGGGCGCCGACCTGCCGTCCGGCACCCCCGGCGAGATCCTGGTCCGCGGCCACAACGTCATGACCGGCTACGACGACGACCCCGCCGAGACCCGGCAGGTCCTCACGGCGGACGGCTGGCTGCGCACCGGCGACGTGGGCGTCCTCGACGCGGCGGGCAACCTGCGCGTCACGGACCGCATCAAGGACATGTACATCGTGGGCGGCTTCAACGCGTACCCGGCGGAGATCGAGCAGCTCCTGGGCGTCCACCCCGACATCGCGGACGTCGCGGTCATCGGCATCCCCGACGCCCGCCTCGGCGAGGTCGGCCGCGCCTACGTGGTCCGTCGCCCGGGCACGACCCTGACCGCCGACGACGTGATCGCCTGGGCCCGCCGCGAGATGGCCAACTACAAGGTCCCGCGCGAGGTCGCCTTCGTACCGGAACTGCCGCGGAACGCGAGCGGCAAGGTACTGAAGCGCGAACTGCGGCGCCGCACCTAGCCGTTGCCCGTGCCGAAGCTAGCCGTTGGACGTGGCGGCGAGCTCGGACGCGCTCCGCTCCACGCAGAACTCGTTCCCCTCGGGGTCGGTCAGCGTCACCCAGCCCCGCCCGTCGGGCCTGCGGTGGTCCTCGAAGACGGTGGCCCCCAGCGCCACCACCCGCTCCACCTCCTCGTCCCGGCTCCGCTCCTGCGGCTGGAGGTCGAGGTGGACGCGGTTCTTCACGGCCTTGGCCTCGGGCACGGCGATGAACAGCAGGCCGGGCCCGTCGTCCACGTTCACCAGGACTTCCGGGTCCCCCGGATGATCCCCGTCGGCCACCGCCCCACCGAGCACTCCGGCCCAGAAGGACGCCAGCTTGTAGGCATCGGAACAGTCGACTGTGACGTGCCGCACGAGGGTGGTCATGGGCGCACTATGGGGGAGCGGGGCGGGACTGTCCATCGATTTCCGCGCGGCTCGGGCAGTGCCCGGCTATGCGCGGTACCGGGGGAACGCGGACGTGTCGATGGCCCACTTCCCGACCCGCGCGACGTCACGAACGCCATCAACGCCTGCCGCGACAGCGGCTGTTCGGCGGACGTCAGCGTCCAGGCACGCTGCGCCGCCCCGGCCGGGCTGCACGTCGTCGTGCGGGACGCGGCGCCGGGGCTGCCGACGCGGGCGGCAGGGTGCGACGACGCCGAGGGCGGGCGCGGGCTGCTGCTCGTCGGGGTGTGCGCGGCGGAGTGGGGCGTGTGCCGGCACGGCGTGGGGGACGGGAAGGCCGTGTGGTTCCGGCTGGCGGGTGCACCGGCTCCGGCAGGCCCCGGACCAGGTGTTTAGACTGCGCCGCGTACGAACGTCGCGCCGACCGTGGCGCGGCCGAACGATTCTTTGGGGGAACTCCACGTGCGCATCCGTACGGGGGCGGCTACCGCTGCCCTGACCGCCGCTCTGCTCGCCGTCGGTGCCGCTGTTCCGGCGCAGGCCGCCGAAGGCCGTGACGCTCAGCAGTACCGCAGCGTCGTCAGCGAGAAGTCCGTCCGCGCCGGCTCCGGCATCGGGGCCTTCCGGACCGACGGCGACAACGTTCACTTCTCGCACACGGTGCGGGGCCACATCAACGCCCACGGCTGGTGGAAGGTCCTGAGCGGCCCGGCCCGGGGCGTCAAGGCCAAGGTCACGGTGTGGCTCCAGGTCAAGCGCGGGGGCGAGTGGAAGACCCTGGCCAAGGACGTACGGAACGTCTACTCCGGCGGCGGCAGCGGCAAGCGCGCGGCGGCCGCGTACAAGTGCACGTACAACGTGGGCCAGTACGACTTCCGCAGCGTCATCGACGTCGACCTGATCGGCTACCCGGACGACGACTACAAGAAGATCACCGAGACGCAGCGGCTGGGCTGCGGTCTGTGACCCGCGGGCTGTGAGTAGCAGCTGACGGCGGTGCCGGAAGTACGCTTCCGGCACCGCCGTCTTCTGCTGTCCGGGAGTGTTCGCCTGTGTTTCCGCCCACCGTCATCGTCGGCCTGCACGGAACCCTGCGGCGGCACCCGTGGCTCGACCGGGTGGTGGCGCGGGACGCCGACGCCGAGGGCTCCGTCGAGGAGGACGTCCTCTTTCTCGCCGTCGACCGGGCGGGTTCGTACGGCTGGCGGACCGTGAGCAGCTGGCTGCACGAGGGCGGCGAGGTCACGGCGAGCCATGAGCCCACGACGTGGGCCCATCAGGAGGTCGGCGGTGACTGGACGCAGGACGGCGGGGTGCGGCAACTGGCGTGGCTGGGTGCGGGGATTCTCGCGGACCCGCCGCGGCCGGGGCTCCCCGTCCGCCCGATCACCCTGGTCCTGTCCGAGGCGCTGGCCCGCGCGGGCGAGGTGACGTTCACGGGCCTGCACGCGCTGCTGCCGCTGCACGCCACCGAGCGTGACACGGCCTTCCATCAGGCGGAGCTGGTGTCGTGGTTCGACCTGGCCGACCCGGATGCCCGGTACGAGGTGCTGGTGACCGTCTCCTGCCGTCCCGGCGAGGGCGGCGCGACCGGAGCCGACGCGGCGGCCTTGCGCGAGGCGGTACGGGAGCGGACGCAGGGGGCGGTGGACGTCTCCACGCCGACGCCCGCGACCGAACCGGAGGCTAGCCTTCCAGGCTTGGCCTTCGACCTTGACGGCTCGGTGCATACGCAAAGCATGAGCGAGGTCATCCGGCTCACCTGCACCACACGGGAGTGGTCACCGGACATCGCGGTATGGCTGACAGAGGCGACCGCCGAGGCTCTGCGCGAGGCGGGACGCCGGGCGCCGGCGCTGGTGACGGTGTCGCTGGCGCGTCTGCCAGAGTAGAGGGCCGGGCGTTGCTGTCCGGCGGCGGGACGGCAACGCCCTCCGGCAGCTGCAGTGATGCGGGCGGGCCGGAGGGCGTTGATGTGCGGTGGAGCCTGAGTCAGCCCTGCGGGGTGACCGGGATGTGGCCTTCGCCCTGCGGGGTGACCGGGATGTGGCCTTCGCCCTGCGGGGTGACCGGAACGTGCCCTTCGCCCTGCGGAGTGACCGGGACATGGCCCTCACCGGGAGGGGTCGGCTGGTGGCTATCGCCCAGCGGCGTGACCGGCTGGTGGCTGTCACCCGCGAAAGCCGGGGACGCAAGGCCAGCCGCTGCAGCAGCCGCGATAGCGCAAGTTACGAGGGCCCTCTTGGCTTGGATCATTCCAGCTCCTTGAATCGCGTACGTGCCGAACAAATGGCAACGCTAGCGGTCGGTCGGGCAGCTGTTCGAGTGCCTGGCTCATACTCGCCAGTGAGTTGGCTCGTTCACGACGGTGAACTGCAATCTGGTGAGATGGGTTGGCGAGGTCGAGCGGTGACTCGGCCCCCGGGGGGTCAGCCCTGCGGAGGGGCCGGCATGTGGCCTTCCCCCATCGGGGCAACGATCGGCATGTGACCTTCGCTCGGAGGGGCCGGCATGTGCCCCTCGCCGAACGGGCTGAGCGGCATGTGGCCTTCACCGGGCGGGGCAGGCATGTGCCCCTCACCCTTGGGCGAGACGACCGGCATGTGGCCCTCACCCTGAGGGGTCGGTATGCCGTCGGCGGCGAGCGCCGGAGCGGCGGCTCCCGCCGAGGCCGCGGCCATCACGGCCAAGGTGACGAAAATCTTTCTGGTTCGAGTCATTCCAACTCCTTGGAGGGGGCGACTTTTCAACAATCGACTCTAGCTGCACAAAGCGTCATATGTTCGAACAATTCACGCTAAATCTCTACTGGTTGGCGCCTCGTGAGCTGTTCTGGATACACCTCGGCCGCGGCGGCTCCCCCTCCGCGCCGCCGCGGCCGATCCCCGTCGGGATAGAAAGTGTTAGGCGTCCTGACTGGGCGGAGCCGGCATGTGACCGTCACGCTTGATGGTGATGCCGTCCTTCTTCGGCGGAGCCGGCATGTGGCCGTCGCCCGTCGGGACTATGGGGCCGTCCTGAGGCGGGGCCGGCATGTGGCCGTCGCCCTTGGGCACGGGATTCTTCTTCTGCGCTTCGCTCATGCGTTACTCCTGAAAGCTACGGGGCTCCGGGACTAGACCACCCGCTCGGCAACTCCCCCGAGGGTCGCCGAGCGGGTGGTCCAGGGCCGCTCACGATAGCTGTGGGGCCCACGCGACCCGTCTGCCCCCCGACGCGACGGATCGATAAGTAGAGAGTGGCAGCCCGTCATAAACGTTCGATGAACGTGCTCGACAGCCGTGTCACGCGGCTGCCACAGGACGGAGAAGAGCCCGCACCTCGCTCGCCTCCGGCGCCCCGCTCTCCTCGTGCAGCGCGAGGGCCTTGTTCCAGCACGCCCGGGCGCGGTCGAGCTGCCCGAGGCTGTCGAGCGCCTGGCCCAGGGTGGTGAGAACGTTGGCGCGCATCCAGTCGCCACCGACGCAGCCGGTGGCGAGGGCCTGCTCGGCGTGCCGAGCCGCCTGCGCCGGGTGGCGGGCCGCGAGGTGGATCTGGGCGATGCGGTAGTGAGCCGTGCCCTCCCACAGACGCTGCCGGTTCTCCGCGAAGACCTGCAGGGCCTCGGTGAGCTGCGTCAATCCCTCCGTGTGGCGGCCTGCCTGGCTGAGGCCGATCCCCAGGGCGTACTTGGCGTTGGCCACTCGGAAGCTGAGGCCGAGGTCCGCGTAGATCGCCATACCGTCGCGGGCCAGGTCGATAGCTTGGCTGGTGCGGCCCATCATGATGAGGATCCGGGACCAGTTGCACAGGGCGCTCGCCTCGCCGGGGCGATTCCCGTCGAGGCGGAAGACCTCGATCGCCCTGAGGGCATGGGCCTCGATCGTCTTCAGCACGTGTGAATCACTGGACGCGTGCTGGTTCATGCAGCCCACAGTGATGGCGAGCTCATTCGCGGCGTTGCCCTGGGTCCACGGGTCGTTCGCCTCGTCGCCGAGGTTCCTCGCGCTCTCCAGCTCCGCTGCGGCCTGTTCGAAGTGCCCAACCTTGTTCAGAACTTGGCCGAGGCTCACCCGCGCGCGGCCCTCGGCGCACGCGTCGCCCGCCTCCTGCGCGGCATCGCGGGCCGCCCGCGTAGCCAGCTCATACCGAAGCGAACTAGCCCCCGACTCCGCCAAATCCTTCGCCGCAAGCAGCAGATCCACCGCCCGCCGCAGGCTCCCCGCCCCCAGCGACTGCTGCACGCACGCCAGGATGCAGGCCGCCTCCGCGTGCAGCCAGTCCAGGGCCTTGCTGTCGTCGGTGAAGCCGTGCACGGGGTGCTCGACGGCTTCCAGGTGATCCACTGTCCTGTCCCCAGGACGCTCGATCGCGTACACCCGCGCCGCCGACGCCAGATAGAAGTCCAGGAGACGCGACAGCGCCGCCTCCCGCTCGCTGGGCGGCAGCTCGTCCCGCTCGGCGCACGCACGCGCGTAGAGCCGTACGAGGTCGTGGTAGCGGTAGCGCCCCGGTGCCGCCGACTCCAGGAGTGACGTGTCGACCAAGGACTCCAGGAGGTCCTCCGTGTCCTCGACCGGCAGGTCGAGGACCGCCGCGGCGGCCGTGAGGGAGATGTCGGGGCCGTCGGCGAGGCCCAGGAGGCGGAAGGCGCGGGACTGGGCCGCTTCGAGCTGGCCGTAGCCGAGTTCGAAGGTCGCGGCCACCGCGAGGTCGCCGGCCTGGAGCTCGTCCAGGCGGCGGCGCTCGTCGGCCAGCTTGGCGGCGAGCGTCGAGACGGTCCAGGTGCGGCGGGCCGCCAGGCGGGACGCCGCGATGCGGATGGCCAGGGGGAGGAAGCCGCAGGCCGCGACCACGTCCAGGGCCGCGTCCCGCTCGGAGGCGACCCGCTCCTCGCCGACGATCTTCGTGAAGAGCTGGAGCGCCTCGTCGGGCGACATCACGTCCAGGTCGACGAGGTGCGCCCCGGCCAGGTCCACCATCCGGGTCCGGGAGGTGACGAGGGCGGCGCAGCCCTCCGTGCCGGGCAGGAGGGGGCGGACCTGGGCCGCGTCACGGGCGTTGTCGAGCAGGACGAGCACGCGGCGGCCGTCGAGGACGGAGCGGAACAGCGCCGCCCGCTCCTCCAGGGAGTCCGGAATCGCGGAGTCCGCCGTGCCGAGGGCGCGGAGGAACGCGCCGAGGACCGTCTCGGGCTCGGCGACGCGCGGACCGGCGCCCTGGAGGTCGACGTACAGCTGCCCGTCGGGGAAGTGGGAGCGCGCGGCGTGGGCGACGTGCACGGCGAGGGTGGTCTTGCCCACGCCGCCGATCCCGGCGAGCGCGGAGACCGCCATCACGCGGCCCTCGGCCGTCGACAGGATGTCGCTGAGCTCCTTCACGAAGGAGACACGGCCCGTGAAGTCCTGGACGGTGGCGGGGAGCTGGGCGGGGCGGACGACGCCCGCCGAGGGCTCCGCCGCCGGGGCGGACGGCTCCGCGAGGGCCGGGTCGGCCTGGAGGATGCGCTGCTGGAGCTCCTGCAGGCCGGGGCGCGGGTCGACGCCGAGCTCGTCGGCGAGGAGGCGGCGCGTGTCGGCGTACACGGCGAGGGCCTCGGCCTGCCGGCCCGAGCGGTACAGGGCGAGCATGAGCAGCTCGCGGAAGCGCTCGCGCAGGGGGTGCGCGGCCGTGAGCGCGGTGAGCTCGGAGACCGACTCCGCGTGGCAGCCCTGCTCCAGGTCCATGTCAAGCCGGGACTCGAGGAGCTGGAGGCGCCACTCCTCCAGGCGGGTGCGCTGGGCGTCGGCGTACGGGCCCGGCACGTTGGCGAGGGGCTCGCCGTCCCACAGGGACAGGGCCTGGTTGACGAGGGCGCGGGCCTGGCACAGGTCACCGAGCCCGCGGGCGCGCTCGGCGCCCGTCCACAGGTTCTCGGCCTCGGTGAGGTCGAGGGCGCCGTCGGCGGCGCGCACGGCGTAGCCGCCGGACTCGCTGACCAGGGTGCCGGGCGGCAGGACCTTGCGCAGCCGGGACGCGTACGTGCGGATGGCCGCGAGGGCCTGGGACGGGGGGTCCTCGCCCCAGATGGCGTCGATGAGCTCGGACGCGGTGGCGGTGCGGCCGTCGCGCAGGAGCAGCGCGGCGAGCAGGGCGCGCTGCTGCGGGGAGCCGGTGGGCAGTTGCTCGGCGCCGAGCCAGGCGCGTACGGGGCCGAGGACGCTGAAACGGGCACACTCCTGCCCCGCGTCGGCGGCGGCGCCTTCGGGCGTCTGCGCACCGGCGCCGGGCACGGCGAGGGCGTCGTCACCCTGCGCACCGCCCTGCGTGCCCTGTACGCCCTGCGCGTCCCGCGCGCCCGGCGCACCCTGCCCGTTCACGCCGCGCGACGCCCGTGCCGCTTCCTCAGGGTCGCTACCCGCCGCCGGACGCCGCTGCTCCGGAACCCGCGGTAGACCGTCCATCGCTCCCCCTGCTGCCCTGCCGCACGCAGTTGCCTATGTCTGATCAAATACGCCCAACTGTGCCCGGCTGTGCCCGGTTCGTGCCTGCTGTGTCCGCTACGGACCCTGCCCTGTCCGTGGGACTGACTTGCTGCGGCACAGTTTGCCTTGTCCGGACCTGATGCGTCAGCCGTGGGAGACGGCTCTCACAGGGTTACCCCACGAGTGACGGGATCCGGACAACTGACGGTTCGTCAGATCCGCGCTACCGTGGACGGCATGGAGACCATGGGGAGCACTCAGGACGCCGCCGTCGCCGCGCAGCCGTTCCCGAGGATCATCTCGGTGGACGACCACACGGTGGAGCCCGCGCGGGTCTGGCGGGACCGCCTGCCGGCGAAGTACCAGGACCGGGGCCCGCGCATCGTGCGCGCGCCGTTGAGGGAAATGACGTTTTTGGGCGGTAAGTTCGCGCCGGTCATGGGGGAGAAAGGCGACGAAGGGCCCATAGGGGACTGGTGGGTGTACGAGGACCTCCACCGGCCCCTGACCCGCCTGGACACGGCCGTCGGGTACGACAGGGACGAGATCCGCCTCGAAGTCATCACGTACGAGCAGATGCGGCCCGGCTCCCACAGCGTGCCGGAGCGCCTGGCCGACATGGACGTGAACCACGTCCAGTCCGCCCTCTGCTTCCCCACCTTCCCGCGCTTCTGCGGCCAGACGTTCACCGAGGCCAAGGACCGCGACCTGGGGCTTTTATGCGTACGTGCGTACAACGACTGGATGGTGGAGGAGTGGTGCGGGCCCGCCGCGCGAGGTCGGCTGATACCGCTCACCCTGATCCCGCTCTGGGACGCCGAGCTAGCGGCCGCCGAGGTGCGGCGCAACGCGGCGCGCGGCGTCCGGGCCGTCGCCTTTTCGGAAATACCGCCGCATCTCGGCCTGCCGTCGATCCACACCGACGCCTGGGACCCGTTCCTCGCCGCGTGCGACGAGACCGGCACGGTCGTCGCCATGCACATCGGCTCCAGCAGCAGGATGCCGTCCACGTCCGCCGACGCGCCGCCCGCCGTCGGCTCCACCATCACCTTCGCCAACTGCTGCTTCTCGATGGTCGACTGGCTGATGAGCGGCAAGTTCGAGCGCTTCCCGAACCTCCGGATCATGTACGCCGAGGGCCAGATCGGCTGGATCCCCTACGTCCTGGAGCGCGCCGACGTCGTCTGGGAGGAGAACCGCGGCTGGGGCGGCGTCGCCGACAAGGTCCACCGCCCGCCGTCCGAGCTCTTCGCCGACCACGTCCACGGCTGCTTCTTCGACGACGCCTTCGGCCTGCGCAACCTCGACGCGATCGGCGTCGGCAACGTCCTGTACGAGACGGACTACCCCCACTCCGACTCGACCTGGCCGAAGTCGAGGGAGGTCGGCGAGACCCAGATGGGCCACCTGGATCCGGGGGTGGTGGAGCGGATCGTACGCGGCAACGCGATCGATCTCCTGGGGCTCACGGAGGAGGGCCTGTGGCCGGGGGCCTGAGTCAGCCCTCCACCGGGAAGCCGCTGGTGTCCAGTGAGAGCTTCCGGCCGTCGGAGAGGGTGAGGTTGACGGTCGCCCCGTACGGATACTCGGTCTTCTTGCGGTAGCCGGTCGCGTCGGCGCCTTCGTACAGCGTGCACAGCTTCTTGAACGGGTCGAGGATGAGGTACGTCTCGATGCCGAAGCGGCTGTACTTCGCGACCTTGGTGACGTAGTCGTTGTCGTCGGACTCCGTGGAGACGACCTCGACGGCGGCGATTACGTCCTGGCAGATGTAGCGCTTTCCGCGGGGCTCGGCGTCCTCATCAAGGATGGTGATGTCGGGAGCTGTCGACGTCTCGCCGGGGAAGTCGATGCCCACATCGAAGACGATCGGGGCGCCCTGCAGGGTGGTGTGGGCCTGCATGACCACATTGAGGATCGTGTTCGACTGCGCCGGGCTCTGCGGGGTCATGATCACCTTTCCGTCGATGATCTCGACGACATAGCCCTCGATGTTGGTTTGCGCTTCCACATCCCGCCAGAGGCGGTCGAGAACTGTCATCACCGTCGTCCTTCCGTGGCCCGTGGCCGGAGCACCCCGCACGGTCAGCCTAGCGGCGAGTGGGAGTCCGCACCGACTGTAGCTGAGTGATCACCCTTGACTGAGGGCCTCGGGGGCGATTGTCAGTGGCCCCGTGTTCAATCGGAGGCATGGCGATCAAACGTGAGCGGGCCAATGTCGACCCCTTCTCGGCCGAGCCGCCCGTGCCGGACGCGGGGCGGGTGGTGCGGGGCGGGGACTGGTACGGCCGTGATCTGTCGGGGGAGACGTACGAGCGGTTCACGTTCTTCGACACCGACATGACGGAAGCCGTCGCCGAGGGGGCCGTGTTCGACGGGTGCACGTTCGCCGGGGTGAAGTTCAACGCGGCGCGGTTCACGTCGACGGCGTTCACGAACTGCGTGTTCAAGCGCTGCGTGTTCTTCGATACGCGCTTCGCGCAGTGCAAGGCGATAGGCGGCCTCTTCCAGCAGTGCGCGTTCACGGTGTTCGAGGTGCGGGGCGGGGACTGGTCGTTCGTCGCGCTGCCCGGCGCCGATCTGCGCAAGGCCGTCCTCGACGGGGTGCGGATGCGGGAGGCGGACCTCACGGCGGCCCGCCTGGAGGAGGCGACCGTGACCGGCTGCGACCTGTCGGGCGCGATGCTGCACAGCGCCCAGCTCATGGGCGCCGACCTGCGCGGCAGCGATCTGTCCGCGCTCGACCCGCTGACCGTGTCGGTCGGCGGCGCGAAGATCGACCTGGACCAGGCGGGGGTGATAGCCGGGGCCCTCGGCTTCGAGGTGGGGTGAGGAGTGCGGCGGGGGTGCCTCGGGCGGGGGTGCGCGTGGGCCTTGTCTGATGGGGTGTCAGGTACGACGATGTGGGCCGTCGTGGTACATGACATGTCGTCAGATCGGGGCGAGGGGTGAGGTCCTATGGCACCTGGGGAACCTGAGGCAGCTACGGCGCCTAGGGCGCAGGCGTCGGTGGCGGGCGGCGCGGAGGCCTTTCCTCCGGGGCGGCTCGTGTACGGGATGCAGTTGCCCGTGCAGTCGCGGAGTGTGCTCTTCGCCGAGGCCTGGGAGGCGGGCGCCGGTGCCGAGGACCTGGTGGAGATCGCCCGCGTCGCGGACCGCTCCGGGTTCGCGTACCTCGCCTGCTGCGACCACGTCGCGATCCCGCGGCGCCTCGCGGACGCGATGGGCACCACCTGGTACGACCCCGTCGCCACGCTCGCCTACCTCGCCGCCGCCACGGAGCGGGTCCGCCTCATGAGCCACGTCGCCGTGGTCGGCCTGCGGCACCCGCTGCTCAGCGCCAAGCAGTACGCGACCCTCGACCACCTCAGCGGCGGCCGCCTGATCCTCGGTGTCGGCGCGGGCCACGTACCGGAGGAGTTCGCCGTGCTCGGCGTCGACTTCGCGCGCCGCGGCCCGCTGCTCGACGAGACGGTGGACGCGCTGCGGTCGGCGCTCGGTCCCGAGGAGTTCCCCGAGCACCACGGGGCCGCGTACGACTTCGCGGGGCTCGGCCAGCGCCCCCGGCCCGCACAGGAACGGGTGCCCCTGTGGGTGGGCGGCTCCTCGCCCGCCGCCGTGCGCAGGGCCGCGACCCGCGCCGACGGCTGGCTCCCGCAGGGCGACCCGCGCGCGAAGCTCCCGGCGCAGATCACGCGCCTGCGGCGGCTGCGCGCCGACGCGGGCGTCACGGAGCGCATCGTCGTCGGCGCGATCACGGAGCCGCTGTACGTGGGCGAGCCCGCCTGGCCCGTCGGGCGGCGCACGCTCAGCGGCAAGCCGGACGCGCTCGCCGAGTCGCTGCGGGCGTACGCGACGTTCGGCGTGGACCAGATCCAGGTGCGCTTCCGCAGCCGCGGGCGCACGGAACTCACCGACCAGATGGCGGCGTTCGCGGCCGAGGTCGCCCCGCACTTGAACTGACCAGGACCGGAACTGTCCGGAACCGGACCAGAGGGAGGGCCGCATGGGAAAGCTCGACGGGCGCGTCGTCATCGTCACCGGCGGGGCGCGTGGACAAGGGGAGCAGGAGGCGCGCCTCTTCGTGGCGGAGGGCGCGCGGGTCGTCGTCGGGGACGTGCTCGACGACCAGGGCGAGGCCCTCACCAAGGAGCTGGGCGGCGACGCGGCGCGCTACGTCCACCTCGATGTCGGCCGCGAGGCCGACTGGCACGCCGCCGTCGACGCGGCGAAGTCTGCCTTCGGCAAGGTCGACGGCCTCGTCAACAACGCCGGGATCCTCCGCTTCAACGAACTGGTCGGCACGCCCCTGGAAGAGTTCCAGGAGGTCGTCCAGGTCAACCAGACCGGCGTCTTCCTCGGCATCAAGACCGTCGCCCCGCACATCGCGGACGCCGGCGGCGGCTCCATCGTGAACACGGCGTCGTACGCGGGCCTCACCGGCATGACGTACATCGGCGCGTACAGCGCCACCAAGCACGCGATCATCGGCCTCACCCGCGTCGCCGCGCTCGAACTCGCGCCGAAGAGAATCCGCGTCAACGCCGTCTGCCCCGGCGCCATCGACACCGCGATGAGCAACCCCGCCCGGCTCGACCCGGGCGCCGACCCCGAGAAGGCGGCCCGCGGCCTGGACGAGCTGTACCGCAAGCTCGTGCCGCTCGGCCGGGTCGGCACGGCGGCGGAGGTGGCACGGCTCGCGCTCTTCCTGACCGCGGAGGAGGACTCGTCGTACATCACCGGGCAGCCGTTCGTCATCGACGGCGGCTGGCTGGCCGGGGTCAGCGTGCTGTGACGGCGACCCGGCCCTGTGCGTGACGGCTGTATCTGACGCACCATCAGCTATTGACGCTCCCCGCCCCCGATGGAACAGTCGAAGTCATCGATCTGACACTCCGTCAGAAATCACGAGGACGGTGAACCGCCGTGGAATTCGGGCTCTTCGTACAGGGATACGTCGGCAAGCGCGCGCGGACCGACCCGCTCGCCGAGCACAAGGCGCTGATGGAGGAGACCGAGTACGTCATCGCGGCGGACGCGGCGGGCTTCAAGTACGCGTGGGCGTCCGAGCACCACTTCCTGGAGGAGTACTCGCACCTCTCCGCCAACGACGTGTTCCTCGGCTACCTGGCGCACGCCACCGAGCGGATCCACCTGGGCTCCGGGATCTTCAACCCCCTCGCCCAGGTCAACCACCCGGTCAAGGTCGCCGAGAAGGTCGCGATGCTCGACCACCTGTCGGAGGGGCGGTTCGAGTTCGGCAGCGGGCGCGGCGCCGGTTCGCACGAGATCCTCGGCTTCCTGCCCGGCATCACCGACATGAACCACACCAAGGAGATCTGGGAAGAGACCATCGCCGAGTTCCCCAAGATGTGGCTCCAGGACGAGTACGAGGGGTTCCGCGGCAAGCACTGGCAGCTGCCGCCGCGCAAGGTCTTCCCGAAGCCGTACGGCGCCTCGCACCCGGCGATGTGGTACGCGGCCGGGTCCCCGTCCTCGTACGCGATGGCCGCGAAGAAGGGCCTCGGGGTCCTGGGGTTCAGCGTGCAGAAGGTCTCCGACATGGAGTGGGTCCTGGAGCAGTACAAGACCGCGATCCGGGACGCGGATCCCGTCGGGGCCTTCGTCAACGACAACGTGATGGTGACGTCCACGGCGATCTGTGCCGAGACGCACGAGGCGGCCGTCCGGATCGCCGTGAACGGCGGGCTCAACTACCTGCAGTCCCTCGTCTTCCGCTACCACGACACGTTCCCTCGTCCCGAGGGGATCCCGCGGTGGCCCGAGGTGTTGCCGGAGTACACCGAGGAGATCGTCGAGCTGCTCATCGCGGAGGAGCTGATGATCTGCGGGGATCCGGACGAGGTGCTGCGGCAGTGCGAGCGCTGGGAGCGTGCCGGAGCCGATCAGCTGTCCTTCGGGCTGCCCATCGGGATCTCGTACGAAGACACGCTGACGACGATCCGGCTGATCGGAGAGCACGTCATCCCCAAGATCGATACGGATCCCGTCCACCGGACCAGCAGGTTCCGACGCGCCTCGTCGTGAGGGTGCCGTTGATCGCGCTGCGCGCTCGTCCTCAAGCGCCGGACGGGCTGAACTTCCACCGCCGTCCAGGGAGGACCGCCTCGACATGCTCGACCACCTGATCAAGGGCGCCACTGTCGTCGACGGGACGGGGCAGGCCGCGCGCGTGGCCGACGTCGGGATTCGGGGTGGCCGGATCGCCGTCGTCGCTCCCTCCGTCACGGAGGAGGCGCGCAGCCGTGAAGAGGCCCACGGCCTGATGCTCGCGCCGGGGTTCGTCGACCCGCATACGCACTACGACGCGCAGCTGTTCTGGGACCCGTACGCGACGCCGTCCCTGAACCACGGCGTGACCACCGTCGCGGGCGGCAACTGCGGGTTCACGCTCGCCCCGCTGAACCCGGCGCGGCCCGGCGACGCCGACTACACGCGCCGGATGATGTCCAAGGTCGAGGGCATGTCCCTGGTCGCCCTGGAGGAGGGCGCGCCGTGGTCGTGGAGCTCCTTCGGGGAGTATCTGGACGCGCTGGAGGGGCGGATCGCCGTCAACGCGGGGTTCATGGTGGGGCACTGCGCGCTGCGGCGGTACGTGATGGGGGCCGACGCCGTCGGCGGGCAGCCGTCGGCCGAGCAGCTGGAGCGGATGGTCGCGCTGCTGCGGGAGGCGATGGCGGCCGGCGCGTGGGGGCTCTCCACCACGCAGTCGTCCACGCACTCCGACGGCGACGGCAAGCCGGTGGCGTCCCGGCACGCGCGGCCCGAGGAACTCCTCGCCCTGTCGCGGGCCGTCGGCGAGCACGAGGGGACGCAGCTGGAGGCGATCGTCGCCGGGTGCCTCGACCGGTTCGACGACGCCGAGATCGATCTGCTCGTCGACATGAGCGTGGCCGCCGGGCGGCCCCTGAACTGGAACGTCCTCACCATCGACGCCGCCGTGCCCGACCGCGTGCCGCGCCAGCTCCTGCCGAGCGAGCGCGCCCGGAAGGCGGGCGGCCGGATCGTCGCCCTGACCATGCCGATCCTGACTCCGATGAACATGAGCCTGGGCACCTTCTGCGCCCTGAACCTCATCCCCGGGTGGGGGGAGATCCTGGGCCTGCCGGTCGACGAGCGGATCGCCAAGCTCCGGGACCCGGACGTCCGGGCCGAGATGCTGCGGCGCGCCGACAGCGAGGAGGCCGGGGTCTTCCGGCGGCTCGCCCGCTTCGACCGGTACGTCATCGGGGACACGTACGCGGAGGCGAACGCGGGCCTGACGGGCCGGGTGGTCGGCGACATCGCGGCCGAGCGCGGCCAGGACCCCTTCTCCTGCCTCGTCGGTATCTGCGCCGACGACCGGCTGCGTACGGTCCTGTGGCCCATGCCGACCGACAACGACCCGGACTCGTGGGCCCTGCGCGCCGAGACCTGGCGGCACGAGGACGTCCTGCTCGGCGGGTCCGACGCCGGCGCGCATCTGGACCGCATGTGCGGCGCCCCGTACACGACGCGCTTCCTCGGCGACTGCCTGCGCGGTCGGGGGCTCGTGGGCGTCGAGCAGGCCGTGAAGATGCTCACCGACGACCCGGCCCGGCTCTTCGGCCTGCGCGAGCGGGGCCGGATCGCGGAGGGCTACCACGCCGACCTGGTCCTCTTCGACCCCGCCACGATCGACGCGGGCAAGGCCACGCTCGTCCACGACCTGCCGGGCGACAGTCCACGCCTGGACTCCAAGGCGATCGGCGTGCGGGCCGTGTGGGTCAACGGGACCGAGGCGATCAGGGACGACGTGGTCACGGGCGCCGTGCCGGGACGGGTGCTGCGGTCGGGGCGCGACACGCGGACGGTGAGCACCAAGTGACGGCGGCGCAGCGGCTGTTCATCGGCGGTGAGTGGGTCGAGCCGGACGGCGGTCACTACGAGGTGATCGATCCGGCGACGGAGGAGGCCGTCGGCCTCGCCCCCGAGGCGAGCCGCGCCCAGGTGGCGCAGGCCGCGGCGGCGGCGCGGGAGGCCTTCGGGGCGTGGTCGTGTACGGCGCCGCAGGAGCGGGCGGCGATCCTCGACCGGACGGCCGACCTGCTGCAGCGGGACTTCGCCGGGCACGTGGAGGTGGCCCGTGCGGAGACGGGCGCGACCACGGCGACCGCGCGCGGCATGCAGGTCGCGGTGGCGGTGTCCCGCTTCCGCCGGTACGCGCGCGGCGCGCTGGAGCCCGTCGAGACGGGCCTGCCGCCCCAGGTCAACGAGGCGGGCCCGCTGGGCGGGGCGGCGGTGCTCGGCGCCCTTGCCGCCCGCAGGCCCGTCGGCGTCGTCACCTGCGTCACCTCGTACAACAACCCCTGGGCGAACCCGGCGGGCAAGATCGCCCCGGCCCTGGCGATGGGCAACACGGTCCTGGTGAAACCGGCGCCCCAGGACCCGCTGTCCGTCTACCGGTTGGCGGCGGCCCTGGCGGAGGCGGGCGCGCCGCCCGGGACGGTGAACGTGGTGAGCGGCACGTCCGCGGACGTGGGTGAGGCGGCCGTCGCGTCCGGGGACGTCGACATGGTCAGCTTCACCGGTTCGACGGCTGTCGGGCAGCGTATCGGCGAGGTGTGCGGGCGCGGCATGAAACGCCAGCTCATGGAGCTGGGCGGCAAGGGCGCGGCGATCGTCTTCGACGACGCGGACCTGGGCGCGGCGGTGGCGGGCATCGGTACGACGTTCTCGTTCTACAGCGGTCAGATCTGCACGGCGCCTACGCGGGTGCTTGTCCAACGGGCGCTGTACGAACCGCTGGTGGCGGGGCTCACGACGTACATGTCCCATTTGGCCGTGGGTGACCCGCGAGACAAGGGGACCGTGGTGGGCCCGGTGATCTCAGCCGCCCACCGCGACCGGATCGAGTCGTACGTCGATCTCGGCCGCAAGGAGGGCGCCCGCGTCATCACCGGCGGGGCGGCGGCCCCCCGTACCCCCGGCTTCTACGTCACCCCGGCCCTCCTCGCCGACTGCACGCCCGACATGCGCGTGGTCCGCGAGGAGATCTTCGGCCCCGTCGTGACCGTCACCCCCTTCGACGCGGCCACCCCCGACGAGGCCGAGGAGACCGCCCTCACCCTCGCCAACGACACCGACTACGGCCTCATCGACTACGTCTGGTCCGGCGACGTCGCCCGCGCCTTCCGCGTCGCCCGCCACCTCCGCGCGGGCGGCGTCGGCATCAACACCATCGGCCGCAACATGGAGGCCCCGTTCGGCGGCTTCAAGAAGAGCGGCGTGGGCCGCGACTGCGGTTCGTACGCCCTCCAGGCGTACAGCGAGGTGCAGTCGGTGGTGTGGGCGGGCTGAGCGCCCACTCGTTCAGGTGAACGACGGCGATATGCCAGAGGTATGTGCGTAACGCTCAATAGCGTGCGCCGCATGGTGAGTTCATCACACGAAGCGATGCACCGTGTCTTCCAGAAGGAACCGGAAGTCTTCGGCCGCGCCTTCCGCGCGCTCGACATTCCGTTCCCGGACCCGATCGCGGTGACGCTGCTGCCCACCGACTTAACCGAGCCGTCGCCGCTGGAGCGCAGGGTGGACACCCTGCTCCAGTTCGACACCGAGAGGGAAGGCAGCTACCTGGTAGCCGTCGAGTCCCAGGGCCGCAGGGACCACGACAAGCCGGCGAACTGGGCCTACTACACGTCGTACCTGCACGCGAAGTACAAGCTCCCGACGGTCCTGCTCGTCACCTGCCAGGACAAGTCCACCGCGGTCTGGGCCTCGGGCCCGTTCACCGTCGGCCCGGCGCTCTGGCCCATGCTGACGATGCGCCCGCTCGTCCTCGGCCCGCACAACGTCCCGCCCATCACGGACGTACGGGCGGCCGCCGCGGACATCCCGCTCGCGACCTTCTCCGCGATCACCCACGGCAAGGACGCGAACGCCGATGCCATACTGAGGACGCTGGCCGCCGCCTTGAAGACCATCGACCAAGAAGACGCGGAAATCTTCGCCGAACTGACCGAAGAGGGCCTGGCCAACAGCCCGGCCCTCGGCACCTGGAGGGAACTGATGGCTGTCGACACTGCCTTCTTCCGCTCGGAGAGGGCGATGAAGCTGCGGGCGGAGGGGCGCGTC
>NZ_JBHYJH010000091.1:0-39173 GCF_042740445.1 Streptomyces sp. NPDC059003
CGATCACCAGGGCGAGCACGCCGAGCAGGATGATCATGATGGCGAAGGCGGCGAGCAGCGCCGCGGCCCCGCCGAACGGGCCGATCTCGTCGCGCGCCATCTGCCCGAGCGAACGGCCGTCGCGGCGCGTGGAGAAGAACAGGACCACCATGTCCTGCACGGCCCCCGCGAAGATCACGCCCGCGATGATCCAGATGGTGCCCGGCAGATACCCCATCTGGGCGGCGAGCACCGGACCGACGAGCGGCCCCGCGCCCGCGATCGCCGCGAAGTGATGGCCGAGCAGCACGCGCCGGTCGGTCGGGTGGTAGTCGATGCCGTTGTCGAGCCGCTCCGCGGGAGTGGCCCGCCGCTTGTCGACCTTCAGCACCTTGTACGCGATGAACTTCGCGTAGAAGCGGTAGGCGATGGCGTACGAGCCGAGGGCGGCCGCCACCATCCAGGCGGCCGACACCTCCTCGTCCCGGGAGAGCGCAAGGACGGTCCAGCCCGCGGCGCCGACCAGCGCGACGAGCGTCCACAGGGCGATGGTCTTCGGATTCGCTGCGCGCACGGACCGTCCTCCCGTTGTCTGCGGTGACGGGAGGACGGTAGGCCAGGAAAGTGATCCGCGCTACGGGGCGGACGCGACGAGAACCGTACGGGTGGTGGCCCGTCAGTCCTGCGGCCGCTTGAGGCGGGCCACGAACTTGTAGCGGTCGCCCCGGTAGACGGACCGCACCCACTCCACCGGCTTGCCCCCGCCGTCGAGCGAGTGCCGCGACAGCATCAGCATCGGCAGGCCCACGTCGGTGCCGAGCAGGCCCGCCTCGCGCGGCGTGGCGAGCGAGGTCTCGATGGTCTCCTCGGCCTCGGCGAGGTGCACGTCGTAGACCTCGGCGAGCGCCGTGTACAGGGACGTGTACTTCACCAGTGAGCGTCTGAGCGCGGGGAAGCGCTTGGCCGACAGGTGCGTGGTCTCGATGGCCATCGGCTCGCCGCTCGCGAGGCGCAGTCGCTCGATGCGCAGGACGCGCCCGCCGGCGGCGATGTCGAGGAGCCCGGCGAGGGTGTCGTCGGCGGTGATGTACCCGATGTCCAGGAGCTGGGAGGTGGGTTCGAGGCCCTGGGCCTTCATGTCCTCGGTGTACGAGGTGAGCTGGAGCGCCTGCGACACCTTCGGCTTGGCCACGAACGTGCCCTTGCCCTGGATCCGCTCAAGGCGGCCCTCGACGACCAGCTCCTGCAGGGCCTGGCGCACCGTCGTGCGCGAGGTGTCGAACTCGGCGGCGAGCGTGCGCTCGGGCGGGACCGGGGTGCCGGGCGGCAGGGTCTCGGTCATGTCGAGCAAGTGCCGCTTCAGGCGGTAGTACTTGGGCACGCGGGCGGGGCGGACGGACTTGCCGGGGCCCGAGCCGTCCCCGGGGGTGGGCGCGGCGGCCGTGGTGGGCGTGGGGCCGGAGCCCGCGGGGCCGGAGCCTGCCGGGCCGGAGCCCGCGGGGCCGGAGCCTGCCGGGCCGGAGCCCGTGGGGCCGGACGGGGCCGTGGACAGGGGCGCGGCGGACGCCGCGCTCGCGGACGCCGTCGCGGGCGTGCCCGCCCCGGTCTGGGTGCTGCCCGCCTCTGTGCCCATGCTCCGCCTTCCCGGCTCCTGTGCTGTCACCGGCTCCTGTGCTGTCACCGGCTCCTGTGCTGCTGCCGTCACCGGCTCCTCCGTCTGTCGCGGCTCACATCGTGGCACGGTCCGGGGCAGGGGGGTCCCCCCTGTTCGAGCGAAGCCGCGAACTCCCGGGGGAGCCGCGCCCACTCAGGTGTCGGTCCGGTAACGGACGCGACTGCCCTTCTTATACACCCTTGACACCCCAAAAGGTCTAGGCCAAGCTCCCCCGTACTGGTCTACACCATTAAAGACCAGGTCCAGTCCCACGGGCAGTACTTTCGACTTTCGGTCCTCTTGGTCGCTGCGGGTGGGGGGTTGGCTGGCATCCAAAGGAGGATGACTGTGAAGCGCAAGCTCATCGCGGCTATCGGTGTCGCGGGCATGTTGGTCTCGATCGCGGCCTGCGGCAGTGACGACAAGGACGACAAGAAGTCCGGGGCGAACGACTTCAAGGGTGAGACGCTGACGCTCTGGGCCATGGACGGCTCGACGCCCGACGGCTGGACCAAGGACGTCAAGGCGGCCTTCGAGAAGAAGACCGGCGCGAAGCTGAAGATCGAAGTCCAGCAGTGGAACGACATCCAGCCGAAGCTGACCGCGGCCCTCTCCGAGGAGAACCCGCCGGACGTCTTCGAGATCGGCAACACCCAGACCGCCGCCTACGCCAAGTCCGGCGGCCTCGCCGACCTGAGCGACCTCAAGAAGTCGGTCGGCGCCGACTGGACCGAGTCGGTCAACAAGTCCACGGTCGTCGACGGCAAGCAGTACGCCGCCCCGTGGTTCGTGCTCAACCGCGTCGTGCTCTACAACAAGAAGATCTGGGCCGACGCCGGCATCAAGAAGACGCCCAAGACCCGTGACGAGTTCTACGCCGACCTGAAGAAGATCGGCGACAAGACCGACGCGGAGCCGATCTACCTGCCGGGCCAGAACTGGTACCACTTCGTGGGCCTCGTCATCGGCGAGGGCGGCGAGCTGGTCAAGAAGGACGGCGACAAGTGGGTCTCCAACCTGGCCGACCCGAAGGTCGCCAAGGCCGCTGAGACGTACAAGAAGTTCCAGGCCCTGTCGAAGGCGCCGAAGAACAAGGACGAGGCGACCCCGCAGCAGGCCGAGGTCTTCGCCAAGGGCAAGACCGGCGCCTTCGTCGGCATGAGCTGGGAGGCCGCCACGGCCATCAAGGCCAACAAGAAGATCGAGAAGGACATCGGCTACTTCACGATCCCCGGCGCCACGGCCGCCAAGCCCGAGGGCGTCTTCCTCGGCGGCTCCAACCTCGCCGTCGCCGCCACCAGCGAGAAGCAGGAGCTCGCCAAGGAGTTCCTGAAGATCGCCCTGTCCGACAAGTTCGAGGGCCAGCTCGCCAAGGAAGGCGGCGTGATCCCGAACAAGCAGGCCCTGGAGTCCAACCTCAAGGGCAACCCGGCCGCCGAGGCCATGGCCCCCGCCGCCGCCGGCGGTGGCATCACCCCGCTGATCCCGGAGTGGGCCGCCGTCGAGAACGAGCCCAACCCGATCAAGAGCTACCTGACCGCGGTCATGAACGGCGAATCGCCCGCCGACGCCGCGAAGAAGGTCGAGGGCGAGTTCAACAAGCGCCTGTCGCAGAAGCAGTAAGGAAGCGCCCCGCCGGGGGCGGTGACAACAGGCAGGGTCGTGCCCGCGGCCCCTTGCCTCGCCGCCCCCGGCGCATTCCTGTGTGACGTGCCGATGAGAGAGATGGCGAGCATGACCGTACAGACCGAACGGCCGCCCTCCGGCCCGCCGGAGGTAGTGAAGTCGGGCGGCGGGCGCACGGGGGCCCCGCGCACGCCCCGCGCCAGGGCCGGGGCCCTCGCGCCCTATCTGCTGCTGCTTCCCGCGCTCGTGGCCACCCTGGTGTTCCTGGGCTGGCCGCTGGTGAACAACGGGATCCTGTCGTTCCAGAACCTCAACATGAGACAGGTCATCCTGCATCTCACCGAGTGGAACGGCGTCGACAACTACAAGGAAGTCCTCAAGAGCGAGGACTTCTGGCGCGTCACCGGGCGGTCGGTCGTCTTCACCGCCGTCAACGTCGTCCTCATCATGGTGCTCGGCACCCTGATCGGACTGCTGCTCGCCAAGCTCGGCAGCAAGATGCGACGGCTGCTGCTCTTCGGCCTCGTGCTCGCCTGGGCCATGCCCCCGATCGCCGGCACCACCGTGTACCAGTGGCTGTTCGCCCAGCGCTACGGCGTCGTCAACTGGGTCCTCGCCAAGGTCGGTTTCAGCTCCATGGCCGACTACGACTGGTTCGGCGGCCAGTACTCCACGTTCTTCGTGATCATCACGCTGATCGTGTGGCAGTCGATACCGTTCGTGGCGATCAACCTGTACGCCGCCACCACGACCATCCCCAAGGAGCTCTACGAGGCCGCGTCGCTCGACGGCGCCGGCGCCTGGCAGCAGTTCACCTCCGTGACCCTGCCGTTCCTGCGGCCCTTCCTGTACGCCACGACCTTCCTCGAGGTCATCTGGGTCTTCAAGGCCCTCGCCCAGGTCTACGCCATCAACAAGGGCGGCCCGGACCGGCTCACCGAGATCCTGCCCGTCTACGCCTACATCGAGGGCTCGGGCAACCAGCACTACGGCATGGGCTCCGCCATCGCCATGCTGACCATCATCATCATGCTCTTCCTGACCGCGTACCACCTGCGCATCGTGCTCAAGCAAGAGGAGGACGTGTGAAGCGCTCCCGGTTCGGCCGCCTCTGGCCCAACGTCATCGCCGTCTTCCTCTTCATCGGCTTCGTCTTCCCCGTCTACTGGATGTTCGCCACGGCCTTCAAGCCGACCGGCGACATCATCAGCGAGGACCCCGTCTGGATCCCCTTCGACGTCACCTTCGAGCACGTCACGACGGCCGTCGACGCCGACCACTTCTGGACGATGGTCATGAACTCGGTGACCGTCACCGTCCTCGCGGTCGTCTTCTCCCTCATCATCGCCCTGCTCTCGGCCTTCGCGCTCGCCCGCATGCGGTTCAAGGGCCGCAGGGGCTTCATCATCGGCTTCATGCTGGCCCAGATGGCGCCCTGGGAAGTCATGGTCATCGCGATCTACATGATCGTGCGCGACGCCGAGATGCTGAACAGCCTGGTGCCGCTGACGCTCTTCTACATGGTGATGATCCTGCCCTTCACGATCCTCACGCTGCGCGGCTTCGTCGCCGCCGTGCCCAAGGAGCTCGAGGAGTCGGCGATGGTCGACGGCTGCACCCGCATGCAGGCGTTCCGCCGCGTCATCCTGCCGCTGCTCGCCCCCGGCCTGATGTCGACCTCGCTCTTCGGCTTCATCACGGCCTGGAACGAGTTCCCGATCGCCCTCCTCGTCAACAAGGACCCGGAGTCCAAGACGCTCCCGGCCTGGCTGCCGAGCTTCCAGACCGTCTACGGCGACGACTGGGGCGCCACCATGGCCGCGTCCTCGATCTTCGCCATCCCGATCCTGCTCCTCTTCGTCTTCCTCCAGCGCCGCGCCGTCTCCGGCCTCACCGACGGTGCTGTGAAGGGATAACGCACACTCATGAGCTCTTCCCCTGCCGCGCCGGACGCCCTGACGCGCGACGCCCTCACCGTCCTCCAGCCCGGCTTCGACGGCACCACCGCCCCCGACTGGCTGCTCCGCCGGATCGGCGAGGGCCTGGCCTCCGTGGGCGTGTTCGGCCGCAACGTCCACACGCCCGAGCAACTGGCCGCGCTCACCGCCCAGCTGCGGGCCGAGCGCGAGGACATCCTGGTCGCCATCGACGAGGAGAGCGGCGACGTCACCCGCCTCGAAGTGCGCACCGGCTCGTCCTTCCCCGGCAACCACGCGCTCGGCGCCGTGGACGACGTGGCCCTCACCCGGGGCGTCGCCGCCGAGCTCGGCCGCCGTCTCGCCGAGTGCGGCGTGAACTTCAACTGGGCGCCGTCGGCCGACGTCAACTCCGACCCCGACAACCCCGTCATCGGCGTACGCTCCTTCGGCGCCGACCCGGACCTGGTGGCCCGGCACACCGCCGCGTACATCGAGGGCCTCCAGTCGTCCGGCGTCGCCGCCTGCGCCAAGCACTTCCCCGGCCACGGCGACACCGCGGTCGACTCGCACCACGCGATCCCGCACATCGACATCGACCCGGACCTGCTGAACGCCCGCGAACTCGTGCCGTTCCGGGCCGCCATCGCCGCGGGCACGCGCGCCGTGATGAGCGCGCACATCCGCGTCCCTGCCCTGGACCCGGACCACCCCGCGACGCTCTCCCGCCGCATCCTCACCGACCTGCTCCGCGGCGAACTCGGCTTCGACGGCCTGATCGTCACCGACGGCATCGAGATGCAGGCGATCTCCGGGACGTACGGCATCGAGCGCGGCGTCGTCCTCGCCATCGCCGCGGGCTGCGACGCGATCTGCGTCGGCGGCGGCCTCAACGACGACCTGACCGTGCGGCGCCTGCGCGACGCCCTCGTCTCGGCCGTCCGCGCGGGCGAACTCCCCGAAGAGCGGCTCGCCGACGCCGCGGCCCGCGTCCGCGCACTCGCCGCCTGGACGTCCCGGTCCACCGGGGGTGCCGTGCCCGACCCCGAGATCGGCCTGCGCGCGGCCCGCCGCGCCCTGACGGTCACCCACAGCGCGACCTACGCGGGCCCGCTCACCGACGCCCCGTACGTCGCCGCCTTCACCCCGCTCGCCAACATCGCGGTCGGCGACGAGACCCCGTGGGGCGTCGCCGCCGACCTCACCCGCCGCCTGCCCGGCACCGCGACCGGCTCCTTCTCCGGCGACCGCGCGGGCGAACAGGCCCTGGCGGCGGCGGGGGAGCGGCGCATCGTCGCCGTGGTCCGCGACGCCCACCGCCACGCGTGGATGGCCGCGGCCCTCGACCACCTGCTCGCGGCCCGCCCCGACACCGTCGTGGTCGAGATGGGCGTCCCCCAGGCCAAGCCCGTGGGCGCGCTGCACATCGCGACGCACGGCGCGGCCCGCGTGTGCGGTACCGCGGCGGCGGAGGCCATCGCGGGGGCCTGACGGCCTGACAGCCTGACGGCATACGACGGAGGGGGCGCCCCAGGCTTCTGGGGCGCCCCCTCCGTGGTACTGCCGTGCTGCCGCTGCGGCTGACCAGGGCCCTGCCTACAGCCCCTGCCAGGCGGGCTTGTTGGCGTAGGTGTGCCGGAAGTAGTCCCCGAGCTTCAGCTTGGACGCGGCCGCCTCGTCCACGACGACCGTCGCGTGCGGGTGCAGCTGGAGCGCCGACGCGGGCACGATCGACGCGACCGGCCCCTCGACGGTGGCCGCGACGGCGTCCGCCTTGCCCTCGCCCGTCGCGAGCAGCACCAGGTGCCGCGCCTCCAGGATCGTCCCGATGCCCTGCGTGATGACGTGGTGCGGGACCTGGTCGATGTCGCCGTCGAAGAACCGCGCGTTGTCCACCCGCGTCTGCTCGGTCAGCGTCTTGATCCGCGTCCGCGAGGCCAGCGACGAGCAGGGCTCGTTGAACCCGATGTGCCCGTCCGTGCCGATCCCGAGCAGCTGCAGGTCCACACCGCCCGCCTCGGCGAGCGCCCGGTCGTACGCCTCACAGGCGCCCTGCACGTCCTCGGCGCTGCCGTCCGGCCCCATGAACGCGTCCTCGCTCAGACCGAGCGGCTCCACGACCTCACGCAGCACCACCGAGCGGTACGACTCCGGGTGCCCCGCGGGCAGCCCCACGTACTCGTCGAGCTGGCAGATCCGAGCCCGCGACACATCCACGTCTCCGGCGCGGACCTTGGCGGCCAGCGCCTCGTAGATGGGCAGCGGGGTCGAACCGGTGGCGACACCGAGCAGGGCGTCGGCCTTGCGGCGCACCAGGGCGGCCATGGCCTCCGCGATGAGCTCGCCGCCTGCCTCGGCGTCCGGGACGATGACAACTTCCACGCTGGGCCTGCCGATCTGAAGAGGGAATGTGGGGGAGACGGAAGGGGGAGTACCCCCAAGTGGTGTGGTATAGACCAATCTAGCAGAGCGAGCCCCCAGGACAGAGCCCTCTCACACCCATGCTCGGCCTTCCCCACCCGGCCCGCCCGCGGAGCCGCGGCCCTAGTCCTACGCGGAGCCGCCGCCCCTAGTCCTGGGGGCCGCCGTCTCCTGCCCTCTCGGGGGCCGCCCCCGTCCGCCTGCGGGTAACCGTCTCCTGCTTGTATAGCCGCAGCCGCAGCCGCAGCCGCAGCCGCAGCCGCAGCCGCAGCCGCAGCCGCAGCCGCAGCCTCCTGCTCTCCGGGGCGCCTCCTGCTTGCGGGGCCGCTGCTGTCTGCCTGCGGGGCCACTGGCTTTCTGTCTGCGGGGCACCCCGTACCGCGCCGACGGAGTCATCCCACGCTTACGGAGTCACGCCTGCCGGGGGAGTGTCCCCTCTGCTGCGGAGCCGGTCACCCTCATGACTGCGGAGCCGCAGGTCTCCGCGGCACGCAGAGCCACCCCATGCCTGCGGGGCTGCCGGTCCTCGCGGCGTGCGGGGCCGCCCCGCACCTGCCGGGCCGGCCTGCGGCTACGGAGTTCCCCCCGGCTTGCGTCGCCCCCCCCGGCTTGCGGAACCCGCCGCCCCCTTCCTGCAGAGCAGCCGGGCCCCGCGGCATACGGGGCCGCCCGTGCCTGCTGAGCCCCTGTCCATGGAGTCACCCCGCGTGCGGAGCCGCCGATCCCCCGGCTCGCGGACTCGCCCTCTCCCTGGCGGCGCCGCCCGTACCGAGCCAGCTCCGGGCCCGAGCGGCCACTGGCCCACACAGCCCACCGAGCCTGGTCGGCCACCGGACCTGATGCTCTTCGCCCCCTCCTTGCGCACCCGTCTCCCCTCGCACCTGGCCGGACGCCCCTCACTCCCACCTCCTTCCCGCATCACGCGACGCCAGCCCTCGCCTCCCCGCACCCGGTCCGCCCCCACCAGCGCGCTCCAGTCGCAACGCACCCCGGCCCGTGGGGCACCCCACCCCATAGGGGACCCCTCCACGGCGCCGCCCCCGAGGCCGGGGGAAGCTCACGTCGGCGAATCGAGCGCGCCCTCTTGAGGGCGAAGGAGCGTTCGGGGCCCGGAGCGAGCACAGTGGTAGGCATGACCGTGACGCCGTCATCCCCGTACAGCGAGCAGCCCGGCCGCATCATGTCGCGCGAGATGGCCGAACAGCCCGACGTGCTGCGCCGCCTCCTCGACACCGGCGCCCCGAACATCCGCCGCACCGCCGAAGAGGTCGCCGCGAAGCGCCCCCGCTTCGTCCTGCTCACCGCCCGCGGCACCTCCGACCACGCCGCGCTCTACGCCAAGTACCTCATCGAAGTCCGCCTCGGCCTGCCCTGCGGGCTGACCTCCATGTCCACGACCACGGCCTACGGCGCCAAACCCGACCTCCGGGACGTCCTGGTCATCACCGTGAGCCAGTCCGGCGGCTCACCGGACCTCGTGGCCTCCACCCAGGCCGCCCGCGAGGCCGGCGCCCTCACCCTCGCGGTCACCAACAACCCGGACTCCCCCCTGGCCGCCGTCTCCGAACACCACATCGACATCCTCGCCGGACCCGAGAAGGCCCTCCCGGCGACGAAGACCTACACCGCCTCCCTGCTCGCCCTGTACCTGTTCGTCGAGGGCCTGCGCGGCGGCGACGGCGCCGCGGCCCACGCGCTGCCCGGGCTCGCCGCCGAGCTCCTGGACCGGCAGCCGGAGATCCGGACGCTCGCCGCCCGCTACCGGTTCGCGGAACGCATGGTGATCACCTCCCGTGGCTACGGCTACCCCACCGCCAAGGAAGCCGCCCTGAAACTGATGGAGACCAGCTACATCCCCGCCCTCGCCTACTCCGGCGCCGACCTTCTGCACGGCCCCCTCGCCATGGTCGACAACATCTCGCCGGTCATCGCGGTCGTCACGGACGGCAGGGGAGGCGATGTGCTGCAGCCCGTGCTCGACCGGCTGCGCGGCCGCGGCGCCGACCTCGTGGTCATCGGCCCCAAGGCCCAGGTCGAGCAGGCCTCCGCGGGCTTCGTCCTGCCGACGGAGGACGTGGCCGAGGAGGTCCAGCCCATCCTGGAGATCATCCCGCTCCAACTCCTCGCCTACGAGGTGACGATCGCCCGGGGCCAGGACCCCGACGCCCCGAGGGCGCTGGCCAAGGTGACGGAGACGCGGTGACGGAGGCGCGGTGACGGAGGCGCGGTGACGGAGGCACGGTGACGTGTGTCGCCCGCGCGAAGGCGTGTACCCCTCAGGCCAGCGATCCCCCCGTCGCGTCGATCCACTGACCCGTCACCCACCGCCCGTCCGGCGAGGCGAGGAAGGCGACCACGTCGGCTATGTCCTGAGGGGTCCCGACCTTGCCGAGGGCGGACATCGCCGCCGCGCCCGCCCACGCGTCCTTGTTGTCGTCACCGCGCAGCCAGGCGGCGTTGACGTCGGTGTCGACGATGCCCGGCGCCACCGAGTTGACCGTGATGCCCCGCGGGCCGAGGACCTTCGACAGGTTCCGCGTGAAGACGTCCAGGGCGCCCTTCGTCATGGCGTACGTCATGATGTCCGGCAGCACCGCGGCGCGGGAGACGCCCGACGAGATGTTGATGATGCGCCCGCCGTCCCGCAGCCGCTCCGCGCCGAGCTGCGTGATGAAGTAAGGAGCCTTCGCGTTCACCGCGAACAGCCGGTCGAACTCCGCCTCGTTCGTCTCCGCGAACGGCCGTGACGTGCCGATCCCGGCGTTGTTCACCAGGATGTCGAGGCCGTCCGCGTGCGCGTCGAACGCCGACCACAGGGCCCGCGCGTCCCCGGGCGCGCCCAGCTCCACACTGATCGCGAACGCGGAACCGCCCGCCCGCTCGATCGCCGCCACCGTCTCCTTCGCGGCCGCCGCGTTGCTGCCGAAGTGCACCCCGACCCGGGCGCCGTCCCTGCCGAGCCGCTCGGCGATGCCCCGCCCGATGCCGCGACTGCCGCCCGTGACCAGCGCGGTCCTGCCCGCGAGGCGCCCCGCGGACGCCTCCGCGCCCATCTCCGTACCGGGCTCCGTGCCAGGCTCCGCACCCGTCTCCGTCGAGCCTTCTGCCGAATTCCCCGTCAGCGCACCCATGATCAGGCGCCCCCTTTTTCTCTAGCGGTCGCTACACAAAGAACCGTACCCGATCCCGCTCCCACTTTTCTAGCGCCCGCTATAGAATTTTTTCCATGGCGACGAAACAGCGAGGCAGGCCCCGCTCCTTCGACCGGGAGACGGCGCTGGAGAAGGCCCTGCGACAGTTCTGGGAGCACGGGTACGAGGTGACCTCGGTCTCCGACCTCACCCGCGAGATGGGGATCGGCGCCCCGAGCCTGTACGCGGCCTTCGGCGACAAGCGGACGCTGTTCGGGGAGGTCCTGCAGCGCTACGCCGTGTCGTACGGGGCCTTCGGCGGGCGCGCGATGGAGGAGGAGCCCACGGCCCGCGCCGGCATCGAGCGCATGCTGCGCGAGGCCGCGGTCGAGTACACGGACCCGACGCACCCGCACGGCTGCCTCGTCATCCACGCGGCGACCAACTGCACGACGCCCGAGGTCGAGCAGACGCTCCGCGAGCGGCGCAACGCCAACATCGCGGCGATGGAGCAGCGCATAAGAGCGGACATCGCCTCCGGCGAACTGCCCGAGAGCACGGACGCCACGGTCCTGGCCCGGTATGCGGGCGCGGTCCTGCAGGGCCTGTCCCAGCAGTCGCGGGACGGCGCCACGCGCGAGGAGCTGGACGCGATCGCCCGGATGGCGATGCTGGCCTGGCCGGCGCCCGCCCCGGCGCACCACGCCTGAGCCGACCGCAGGTCGCGCACCGCCCGAGCCGACCGCAGGTCGCGCACCGCCCGAGCCGACCGCCGGTCGCGCACCGCCCGAGCCGACCGCCGGTCGCGCATCGCCTGCCCTGGGGGAGATCCGGCGGACAAAACATCTTCCGATGCATGGACAGGGGAGAATGGTCTAGTCCACAATGCGGAGGTAAAGCACCGCTCTCCCCGCACAGGAGGGCGGACCGAGGAGCCGGCGCTCTCTGCCCTGACCGCGCCGGGTTCTCCCGAGTCGGCGGCCGGTACCGCACATTCCAGCTGCCGATGCACCTGAAGGGCTGCGGTGTTGGGGCCGGGTTGAGGGTCCCGCCCTGGCGCCGCGGCCCGTCGGGGAGCCGCCGGGGCCGCCCCGGCGGGAGCGGACTTCCGGGCCCGCGCGGACCGCCAGGTACGCTCGCACACGTGCCCTCCATGAACGACCTCGTACGTCAGCACACAGCCCTCGGCGACTCCGACCTCGAGTGGCTGCATCTGCTGGTCTCGGAGTGGCAGCTGCTCTCCGACCTGTCCTTCGCCGACCTCGTCCTGTGGGTCCCCACCCGTGACGGCACGCGTTACGTCTCCGTCGCGCAGATGCGTCCCAACACCGGCCCCACCTCCTACCAGGACGACATGGTCGGCCACCTCGTCCCGCGCGGCCGCCGGCCGCTCCTGGACGCCGCGCTCGACGAGGGCCGCATCGTGCGCGAGGGCGACCCGGAGTGGCGCGAGGAAGTCCCGGTGCGGGTCGAGTCCATCCCTGTACGCAGGGAGGGCCGCGTCCTCGGCGTCATCGCCCGCAACACCAACCTCCTTACGGTGCGCACCCCTTCGCGCCTGGAGCTCACCTACCTCCAGTCGGCGTCCGACCTGGCCCAGATGATCGCCGCGGGCTCGTTCCCGTTCGAGGGGCAGCAGGTCGACATGGACGCCTCCCCGCGCGTGGGTGACGGGCTGATCCGCCTGGACGCGGACGGCATCGTCCAGTACGCGTCGCCGAACGCCCTGTCGGCGTACCACCGCCTCGGCCTCGCCGCCGACCTGGTGGGCCACCACCTGGGCAAGGCCACCGCCGAACTCGCCCCGTCCCGGGGGCCGGTGGACGAGGCGCTGATCAAGCTCGCCAGCGGCTGGGCGCCCCGCGAGTTCGAGATCGAGGGCGGTGACGGAGTGATCCAGCTGCGCGCCATCCCGCTGAAGCCGAAGGGCCCGCGCATCGGCTCGCTCGTGCTCCTTCGGGACGTCACCGAACTGCGCCGCCGCGAGCGTGAGTTGATCACCAAGGACGCCACCATCCGGGAGATCCATCACCGGGTGAAGAACAACCTCCAGACGGTCGCGGCCCTGCTGCGGCTCCAGGCGCGCCGCATCGACTCCGTATCGGGCCGTGAGGCGCTCGAGGAGGCGGTGCGCCGGGTGGGCTCCATCGCGATCGTCCACGAGACGCTCTCGCAGAACCTGGACGAGCGCGTGGAGTTCGACGACATCGCCGACCGCGTCCTCGCCATGGTCGCGGAGATCTCACCCGGCAAGGTGACGGGCCGGCGCACGGGCCGCTTCGGGATCCTCGACGCCGAGGTCGCGACGCCGCTGTCGATGGTCCTCACGGAGATCCTGCAGAACGCCCTGGAGCACGGTTTCCGTCAGGGCGACACGGGCACGGTCGAGGTCTCCGCGGTGCGCGGCGGCACGCCCAAGGAGGCCCGCCTGCTGATCACCGTCCAGGACGACGGCGTCGGCCTGCCGGACGACTTCGACCCGCACCGCTCGGGCAACCTGGGGCTGCAGATCGTACGCACCCTCGTGGAGGGCGAGTTGGGGGGCACGTTCGACATGGTCCGCGCTCCGGAGCGCGGCACGCGGGTCGTCCTCGACATCCCGGTACGGGCCGACAAGTAGCCGACGGCCGACGCGCGGCCCGCGGCCACCGGACGGCAGTGAGTCCCGCACAGCAAAAAGCCCCGGACCGTGTCGGTCCGGGGCTTCTCGCTCACGTTGCGATGCGCACCGGGGGTACTGCGCGGCTGCGGCTCGGGGGCGGGGGTTGCGTACTCGCTGTACGCGCCGCCGGGCTCAGGCTCGTGGGGGCGTGGGCGTCAGGCGCTGGCCTGGCGCGCCCGGTTGCGGGCGGCGCGGCGCTTCATCGCGCGGCGCTCGTCCTCGCTGAGGCCACCCCAGACGCCGGAGTCCTGGCCGGACTCAAGCGCCCACTGCAGGCACTGCTCCATGACAGGGCAGCGACGGCAGACGGCCTTGGCTTCCTCGATCTGCAGCAGCGCAGGACCGGTGTTGCCGATGGGGAAGAACAGCTCGGGGTCTTCCTCGCGGCAAACGGCGTTGTGACGCCAGTCCATGGCTGCTACCTCTCCTTGGTCTTACATGCAGATTGCTTGTGAATGTGAACGCTTTCACGAATCCCTCCGCGCGGGAAGGGCCGACTCCCAGTTGCCTGGTGTGGACCTTGTGTGAGAGGAGGGGTTCTGGCTCTCTTTGGGGGCCGATGATGCGGGCCGTCCCGATCGCCATGTAGAGATTCGCAAACCTCGGCGGCGGATACAACCCCTTCCGGAAAGTTTTTTTTGATTCCTCAGTGTCGACTGGGTCACAGCCGTACTTCCATGGGGTGGATCCTGGCCTAAACGTTCGAGTGAAAGGACTTTAGGCCCTTCCACTCACACAATCACACGCAGTGCACGGCGTACGCCTGTGAACGTCACGCTCGTCCGCAGCCCCAGGTGGTCGCCGTCCATCTGAAGCGGCAGGGGCACCTTCGAATGCAAGGTGAAGTCGGTCAGGTCGTGCAGCGACACGGCGTTCTTGCCGTGCGGGCCGCGCTCGGGCGTCGAGCGCAGGAGCTGGGTGCCGTACCTGGCCACCGATGCGGTCGAAAGGCGCTTGAGGCCGAGCACGTCGAGGCCCGTGTCGAAGGACGCCTTCGGGGACGCGTACAGCGGGCGATTGCCCAGGTAGGACCACGGAGAGGTGTTGCAGACTATGGACATCACGAGGTCGGTCACGGGCTCCTCGCCCGCCCGCTCCAGGGTGATCGAACCGTGCCTGCGGTCGCTCTCCCCGAGGAACTGGCGTACCACCTGGCGCACGTAAAGGGCGTGCGTCGAGCGCTTGCCCCGTTCCCTGTGCTGTTCGACCCGGCCGACCACACCCGCGTCGAAGCCGAGCCCGGCCGCGAAGGTGAACCAGCGCGGCGGCACCGCCTCGTCCTCCGTGCCCGGGGTGCCCGAGACGCGGCCGAGGCTCACCGTCCGTTCGTTGCCCTCACGCAGCGCGTCCAGCAGGGCGCCGGTCGCCTCCACGGCGTCGTTCGGCAGCCCCAGGGCGCGGGCGAACACATTCGTGGAGCCCCCGGGGACCACGGCGAGCCGGGGCAGGTTCTCCGGAGAGGGGCCGTTGTGCAGGAGACCGTTGACGACCTCGTTGACGGTGCCGTCGCCGCCGAGGGCGACGACCAGCTCGATGTCCTTGCTCTCCGCCGCCTGGCGGCCGAGGTCCCGGGCGTGACCGCGGTACTCCGTAGTGACCGCTTCGAGCTTCATCTCGCTCGCGAGCGCGTGGATCAGTACGTCACGCGTGCGCGCACTGGTGGTAGTAGCCGCCGGATTGACCACGAGTAGTGCACGCATGCGCAGCAGACTACCCACCGGTCTTTACCCGGCCCAGACCGAGGTCTTCCTCAAGCCCTGGTCCTGGTGCCCGGCTGGAGCGTCCCTGTACCCGGTGCGCCCCGGACGCACCGTCGTGCCGGGGCGTGCGCCCTCGCGGCTACCCTCGAATGGTGAGCACTGAGCCGAAGACCACCCCTGAAGCCCCGGAGACGGGTCCGCGTCCCGGGCGCCTGACGGCCGCCGCGGCGCTCGCCGCCCTCGAGGGCCTCGCCCTCGTCGTCGGCGGTGCGTACATGCTCGTGATGGGCCTCGCGGGCAGCCCCGACAATCCGCGGCAGGCCGTGACCGGAGGCGTCACGCTGATCGTCCTCGCGCTGCTCCCGCTGCTCGCGGCGCGCGGACTGATGCGGCTGCGCCGGTGGGCCCGGGGGCCCGCGATCATCACGCAGATCATGGCGCTGCCCGTCGCGTGGCAGCTGCTGCAGGCGGACAGCGCGATGATTCCGGGCGGCATCGCCCTGGCCGTCGTCGCGGTCGCCACGCTCGTCCTGCTGATCAACCCCGCAACGACCGAGGCCCTCGGCATCGAGGGCCCCGGCAAGGTGCGAGAAGGCGGCGAGAGCCGCTGAGGAGTCGTTGAGAAGCCGCTGAGGAGAGTCGCTGGGCAGTCGCTGCGACACCCGTCGAGAACCGCGCCGAAGGTGCTGAGAAGGCGCCGGGAAGGCGGCTCACTCCTCCACGAGGAGCTTCTCCCGGAGCTGGGCCAGCGTGCGCGCGAGCAGCCGTGAGACATGCATCTGGGAGATGCCGACCTCTTGGGCGATCTGCGACTGCGTCATGTTCCCGAAGAAGCGAAGGAGCAGGATGCGCTTCTCGCGCGGCGGCAGGTCCTCCAGGAGCGGCTTCAGGGACTCGCGGTACTCGACGCCCTCCAGGGCCTCGTCCTCCGCTCCCAGGGTGTCCGCGACGGCCGGGGACTCGTCGTCCGTGTCCGGGACGTCGAGCGACAGCGTGGAGTACGCGTTGGCCGACTCCAGGCCCTCCAGGACCTCCTCCTCGGAGATGGCCAGCTTCTGGGCGAGCTCGTGCACCGTGGGGGAGCGGCCGTGCAGCTGGGAGAGCTCGGCGGTCGCCGTGGTCAGGGCGAGCCTGAGCTCCTGCAGGCGCCGCGGTACGCGCACCGCCCAGCCCTTGTCGCGGAAGTGGCGCTTGATCTCGCCGACGACCGTCGGCGTCGCGTACGTCGAGAACTCCACGCCGCGGTCCGGGTCGAAGCGGTCCACCGACTTGATCAGGCCGATCGTGGCGACCTGTGTCAGGTCGTCGAGCGGCTCGCCGCGGTTGCGGAAGCGGCGGGCCAGGTGCTCCACGAGCGGCAGGTGCATGCGGACCAGCTGATTGCGCAGCTCCGCGTACTCCGGGCTGCCGTCCTTCAGCGAGCGCAGCTCGACGAACATCGCTCGCGCGCCGCTGCGGTCCTGTGGATCGTGCCGGCTGTGCTGCTCGTGCTCGCTCATCGTCCCGCCCGTCACCAGCCGCCGCCCTTCCGGGGAGCCGCCCCCAGTGCTGGACGCCCGGGGGGACCCCCTGCGTGCGGCGCCTACTTGGTCCTGTCGCCCGCCGACCGGGCCGGACAGCTCGTCGAACTCGTCCTCGGCGGTCGTCGGCTCTGCCTGCTCTGGCATCGCTGCCCTGTCGGCCGCCACCGGCGGGCCCGACTGTTCCGGGTCCTCGGGGTGCGGCCTTGCCTGCTGCTCGGGGATGCCACCGGGGACAGGCCCCGGCTCTGCCGGGCCGCGCCCCCCGGTCGGACGTGTTCCGCCCCTGCCGCGGGCGGGCAGACCGTGTTTGCCGCGCGCTCCGCGCTCTTCGTCCCGCACCGGCCCGTCCCCGTTCCTCACGCCGGCCCGGGTCCCGCGCCGCGCTGTTTGTAGAGGCTGATCGAAACGGTTTTGTCGTCGCCGACCGACGAGTCGACCTTGCCCGCGAGGGCCGAGAGGACAGTCCAGGCGAAGGTGTCCCGCTCCGGGGCACGGCCGTCGGTGGTGGGCGCCGAGACGGTCACCTCCAGCGAATCGTCGACGAGGCGGAAGACGCAGCTGAGCACGGAGCCGGGCACGGCCTGCTGGAGCAGGATCGCGCACGCCTCGTCGACCGCGATGCGGAGGTCCTCGATCTCGTCCAGGGTGAAGTCCAAGCGCGCCGCGAGGCCGGCCGTGGCCGTACGCAGCACCGACAGGTAGGCACCCGCAGCCGGGAGGCGGACCTCCACGAAGTCCTGATTCCCGGGCTCGCCTGCGATCTGGGACACCCTCACCTCCAAGGTGGTACAAGCACTTTCGGGGCTCCGGGGCCGCACTGCGGCGGCCCGGACTGCGTCACTCGGGTAACGCACCTCGTCTTTCAGCGGTGACGCTACCGCGCTGCTCAGTTCCGTGTCCCGGGGGCCCCGCCCCGTTGCTGTCACTCATAGTAAGCCTACGGGTACGGACAGTGGCTAGGGGTTTTGCGGGCCCAATTGGAAAGAACGAGCGTCGGGTTGACGTACCCAGGCCTCAGACGATCGAACCGTCGACAAAGCACCAACGCCAGCTCTCGCCCGGCTCGAAGGTCCTCATCACGGGGTGGCCGGTCTCCTTGAAGTGGGCCGTCGCGTGCTGGAACGGCGAGGAGTCGCAGCAGCCGACGTGCCCGCACTCCAGGCACAGCCGCAGCTGTACGGGGTGGCTGCCGGCCGCCAGGCACTCCGGGCAGGTGTCGCTCAAGGGCTCGGGTTCGGGGTGGGGCAGCGCGCTGACGTGCGAGCACTCGTTCATGATGGCCAGGTTACGACGGCAGAGCGGGCGGCGGAGGACCTTGTCATGGACGTACTGCCACTGGTGGCACTGATCGCGGCGAGCGCCGCCGTGGCGGGTGCCGCGCGCCGGACGCCGGTGCCCGCACCGCTGCTCCTCGTCGGCGTGGGACTGATCGCTTCCTATCTCCCCGGGGTGCCCGACTATCACCTCGACCCGCATATCGTGCTTCCCCTGGTGCTGCCGCCGCTGCTGCACACGGCCGCCCTGGAGAGCTCGTATCTGGACCTGCGCGCCAATGTGCGGCCCGTGGCGCTGCTCTCCGTCGGTTACGTTCTGTTCGCAACGGTGGTCGTCGGCTGGCTCGCGTACCTGTTGATCCCCGATCTTCCGCTGACCGCCGCGCTCGTCCTGGGGGCGGTGATCGCGCCGCCGGACGCCGTCGCGGCCACGGCCATCGCGCGCCGCGTGGGGCTGCCCTCACGCATCACCACGATCCTCCAGGGCGAGTCACTGGTGAACGACGCGACGGCGATCACCGCCTACAAGGTGGCACTCGCGGCGGCCGTCGGCGAGGGCGCGAGCTGGGCGGGCGGCATCCAGGAGTTCCTGGTGGCCGCGGTCGGCGGGATCGGCGTCGGGCTGCTCCTGATGGTGCCGATCCACTGGCTGCGCACCCATCTGAAGGAGGCGCTGCTGCAGAACACCCTGTCGCTGCTCATCCCCTTCGTCGCGTACGCCGCCGCGGAGCAGGTGCACGCCTCCGGAGTGCTCGCCGTGGTCGTGGTGGCCCTCTATCTGGGGCACCGCTCCTGGCAGGTGGACTTCGAGACGCGGCTCCAGGAGGCCGCGGTGTGGCGGGTCGTCGGCTTCCTCCTGGAGTCGGCGGTGTTCGCGCTCATCGGGCTCCAACTGCCCGTCGTCCTGCGGGACCTCGGCGAGTACAGCGTGGGGCAGGCCGTCTGGTACGCCGCCGGGGTCTTCGTCCTCGTCGTCCTGGTGCGCTTCGTGTGGTCGTACCCGGCGACGTATCTGCCGCGCGTCCTGTCGAAGCGGATCCGGGAGCGGGAGAGCGACATGGACTGGCGGCGTCCGCTGATCGTCAGCTGGGCCGGGATGCGGGGCGTGGTGTCGCTGGCGATCGCCTTCTCCATCCCGCTCGCCATGGACGACGGCGCGGACTTCCCCGCCCGCAACCTCGTGCTCTTCCTGACCTTCACCACGGTCATCGGCACTCTGGTGGTGCAGGGGCTCTCGCTGCCCTGGCTCATCAAGGTCCTCAGGATGCCCGGGCCCGACACGCAGGCGCAGACGCTCGCCGAGGCGCAGGCGCAGAACGCCGCCTCACAGGCCGCGGAGGCCCGTCTGGACGAGTTGATGTCGGACGAGCGCAATCGGCTGCCAGGGCCCCTCCAGGACCGTCTGCGCACGGTTCTCGAACGGCGCCGCAACTCCGTGTGGGAGCGGCTCGGCCAGTCCAACCCGGTGACCGGGGAGTCCGCGGACGACACCTACCGCAGGCTCGCGCGCGAGGCGATCGCCGCGGAGCGCGAGGTGTTCGTGCGGATGCGGGACGAGCGGCGCATCGACGACGAGCTGATGCGGACCCTGCTGCGCAAGCTGGACCTGGAGGAGGCGGCCGCCTACCGGGAGGTCCAGGAGTGAGAAGTTCCAGGAGCGGTCAGGGGCGAGGAGCCGGTCGCCCGGCCGGGAGGTCGGGCGGCGTGCCGGTGACCACGGCCGTGACCGTTGTCCCCGGGGTGAAGGCGCCCTCTTCGGAGAGGGCGGTCAGCGCATACAGGAGCTTGGCGACATAGACCCGCTCCACGGGGAGTCCGTGCCGGTCCTCGAAGTCGTCGGCGAAGGCGGTGAGCTCGTCGGTGGTGCGGGCGTAGCCGCCGCAATGGAAGCGCTCGTCCAGGCTCCAGTTGGCGGTGGCGGAGCCGAACGCGGCGCGTTGCAGATCCTGTATCTCCGAGGTCAGGAACCCGCCCTTGAGGACCGGTATGCCGAGCGCCCGCTGGTGCGGGGCGAGGCCCGCGGCCAGGCCCGCGAGGGTGCCGCCGGTGCCGCAGGCCACGGCGGCGACGTCGGTGCGGTCGCGCAGCTCGTCGCCGAGGGCCGTGCAGCCGCGCACGGCCAGGGAGTTGCTGCCGCCCTCAGGGATGACGTACGCGTCCTGGGCGGCCGCCTCGCGCTGGATCGCCGCCACGACGGAAGGATTCTTCTTCTGTCGGTACGTCGTTCTGTCGACGAAGTGCAGGCGCATGCCGTCGGCCGCGCACCGGGCGAGGGACGGGTTGAGGGGGCGGTCGGCCAGCTCGTCGCCACGGACCACGCCGACGGTGGCGAACCCGAGGAGACGGCCCGCCGCGGCCGTGGCCCTGAGGTGGTTGGAGTACGCCCCGCCGAACGTGAGCAGAGTGGTGTGGCCCGCCGCCCGCGCGTGCTCCAGGTTGAGGACCAGCTTGCGGTACTTGTTGCCGGGCAGGTCCGGGTGGATGAGGTCGTCGCGCTTCAGGAGGAGGCGGACGCCGTGTGCCTCGAAGCGCGGGTCTGTGACCGGCTGGAGGGGGGTCGGCAGGTCCGGGCGCAGGGCGGTGGGGGTCGGCGGGGTGCGGGACACCCCGCCATTGTCCCTCCGGGGTTACTTCAGCCGCTCGTGGATGCGGTCCCGCATCGAGTCCATCGTGAAGCCCTTGGGGTCTATCTTGCCGGGCTGCCACTCCAGGTGGCCGATCACCGAGCGGGCCGTCCACTCGTGGTGGCGGCAGACCGCCGCGGAGACCCGCTCGATGGCGTCCAGCTGGGCCTCGGTCCAGGGGTCGTCTCCGTCGCCGAGGTTCTCGCACTCGAAGCCGTAGAAGTGGCGGTTGCCGTCGGTGTTCGCCTCGTTGTCCGGGGGCAGGGCCTTCTCGGCGATGACGGCGCGCAGGACGTCGTCGTCGCCGAGGCCCGCGTGGTTGGCGCGGCCGTAGCCGACGAGGTGGACGCGGCCGTCCTTGGTGATGACGCCGTGGCACAGCGGGCCCGGCAGGCCCTCGAAGCCCTCGCGGCAGATCCGCACGGTCTTCTCGGCCCCCGACGTCACCGTGTGGTGGATCATCACGCCGTGCACCGGGCCCCAGGGGCCCTTGTGGTTGCGGTTGTGCTCGCGCCAGTCGCCGACCTCTACGACGGTGACGCCTTCGTCCCGCAGCGCGTCCAGGAACCTGTTCGCGGACATGGGTGTGGCCATGGCCGCCTCCTTAGCGGGCGCGACGGCCGCCGGTCGCGGACCGCCTCGTACGCTGGTTGATACCGGAACATCCGAGCGCGAACCATCTGTTCGTCGTCTGTTCGGGGCCGCGTGCGAGCCGATCCGGTCAGCGCGGGCGCAGGTCGGCGGTGCGGGGGCGGTCAGCCGCGGAGGAAGCCGTCGCCGTGCGTCGCGATGTGCGCCTCCAGGGCCGACAGCGCGTGCTGGGTGGCGTCCGGAGTGCCGTTGCCGCGCCGCTCCGCGTAGTACGCCGCGCCGAGCTGCTTCAGCAGGTCGTTGCCGGTGCGCTGCGCCTGGACGTCGTCCAGCTTCTGCTTGCCCTGGGTGAGACCCTGCTGCACCTGTTCTCTGGCGCGGTCCAGGAAGCCTGCCATGTCGCTCTCTCCTGACGGTCAAGACGGTGTGCGGATGGGTGGTGTCCGGGTGCCTGCCGGTGCGTGTGCTGCGTTCGAGCCGTTCCACCTGTCCAACGCCGCGCCGGATCTTGGAGTTCCCGCCGGTGGCGGATTCCTTGCGCGGTCGTTCCTGGGCGTGGACGGCTATGCCGCCAGCTTCCGCATCAGGCGCACTCCCTGGGACGGCGACATGTGCGGCAGGTACGCCTTGCCGATGGCGCGGGTGATGCTCGGCAGCGCCGCGGGGTCGGGGTAGCACATGTACATCGGGCGGTACTCGGGCTGGAACTTCGCCTTGAAGTGCAGCAACGACCGGAAGCCGTACACCGGCTCCAGGGTGCGGCCCGCGTGGTCCAGGAGCCGCTGCAGCGCTGCGGGCGGCGTGCCGGTGTCCGCGCGGGCGAGCGGCGCACCCGACAGGCTGAGGAACTGGGCGCCCTCCTCCTTGAAGCCGAGGGCCGCGGACGCGATCAGGAACTCCATGGACCCGCGGAATCCGTCCGACCGCCGCCGCATGAAGTCAAGGGTCCAGCCCACTGGTTGGCTTGAATCGTTCGCTCCATAGACGGGCATCCAGCTCGTGATCCCGTGCACCGTGCGGTCCTCGTCGACCGCCAGGAGGCAGCGCACGTGCGGGTCGTCGAGCTCGTCGAGGCCGCCGAGCGTGAATCCCATCTCCGGCAGCCCCTTGTCGGCGACCCACTCCTCGGAGATCGAACGGACCTGGTCGGTGAGGTCGAGCGGCGCTTCGGGGAAGACGTGCCACTCCGCGGTGATGCCCTGCTTCTTGGCCTTGTTCAGGGCGGTGCGCACGTCCTGCCACTTCTTGCCCGTGAACGCCAGGTCCGGCAGCGGTACGACGGTGTCCTCGGCGACCTGTACCGAACTCCAGCCGAGCGCGTCCGTGCGGGCCTTGGTGTCGGCGGTGACGCTGTAGAAGCAGGGGGTCAGGGCGCGCTCGTCGCAGTAGGCGGCGAAACCGTCGACAGCGTCCCCGCGCGCGGAGGGGTCACCGAACGGGTCGCCCGTGGTGAGCGCGACCGTGGTGTGCACGCGATAGGCGACCGCGGCCCTGCCGTCGTCGGTGAACCAGTAGTGGTTGCCCTTCCACGTCGTCAGGTACGACAGCGTGGAGCCGCCGTGCGCGGCCAGGAGGGCACGCGCGCGTGCCGCCGCGCCCGCGTCGGCGCCCATCGAAGGCCGCCGGAACGCCACGAAGAGGGCGACCAGCGCGACCACCCAGAAGAGCATGCCGCAGTACTCGTACAGAGACAGCGCCGTGCCTCCGACGGGGACCGGTGACTGCCCCCTGAAGAAGAGGGGTTCGTAACTGGGCGGCAGGAACTGCGCGGGCAGCCCCGCCACGAGTCGGCCGAACGTCGCGTCGGGCGCGAACTGGTCCCGCACCGCGTAACCGATCCCTACGTAGGCGAGGCACGCGAACAGCAGCGTCCCGCCGGACACCCCGGCGAGCCACGTCACCGTCGGGCGCCCGAGCCGCTGGTCGAAGAGCCTTCGGGCGAGGAACAGCAGGATCAGCACGAACAGGGGCAGGAGCAACTGCTCGACCACTGCCTGGACCATCGCCGCCTTCTGGTCGGCGGTGTCGCTGCCTTCGAGGACGTACTGATCGGGGTGCGCGACGATGTCACCCAGGAGGTACGCCATCAGGCCGAGCCACACCAGATGGGCGGCCACGGTGATCCGCCAGGCGGGCCGGAGACCGCGCCGCAGCCCTTCCGCGAGGACGAGCAGCAGCAGCGGGATGGCGATGCCCATGAGCATCGCAGGGGAGCCGTAGAAGTGGTCCTGCGCGTGGATGCGGTCGCAGTCCGCGCCGGGCTCGGCGCAGGCGTCGGCGATCTCCTCGGGGCTCGGGCCGCCTGAGACGTACAGATCGAGGACGTTGAACGGCCCCAGGGAGTCCTTGTAGAGGGTGGCGATCAGCGGGCCGAGCGCGGAGGCCGCGACGACGAGGGCCACCAGGACGCGCCCCTCGGTGTGCGAGGCGTGCGGCATGCGCAGACGGTGGCTGTCCCGGTGCGCGAGCGCGCCGAGCGCGAGGCCCACGACGGTGCCGGTGAGGCGCAGCACGTCCTGGAGGTGGCCGACGTACAGGGCGAGCATCAGCGGGAAGACGATCAGCATCAGCTGGAGCCTGCGCCGCCACAGGGCGCTGAGGCGGAAGCTCAGGAAGGCGCCCACCGCGCAGGCCGCGATGCCGGGCGTCGCGGCGAGGTCCGAGGCCAGCTCGGCCAGCCAGTCCTCGCCCGCGAGTTCACCGATCTTGACGACACCGGTGCCGAGCAGCGAGCCGAGCACCTGCCCGAGGACGAGGACGACGGCGGTGCGCACGGAGCCCATGCGGGCCTCCGCGGCGGAGCCGATCAGCAGCAACAGCAGGGTGGAGCCGATGTAGTTGCCGATGCCGGAGCACCACAGGGCGGACGTGAGCGGGGTCCACCAGCGGCCGTCGGCGAGCGCGGGCACGCCCACCCCGACGTCGTCGAGCAGCGCGTCCTCCGGGCCACCGCCCAGGCTGCCCGTGAACAGGCCCACGGCCCACAGCGCGACGACGAGGAACACCGTCACGGGTGCGCGCCGCGCCGGTTCGAAGGCCCGCCCCGTGGCACGCAGCCAGCGCAGCGCGCCGCGCTCGCCCGGCGGCGCGAGCGGCGGCTCCGGCACCGGCTCCTCGGCGGCGCCGGCCGGGGCCTCGGAGGTGGTCATTAACCGAGCGCATCAGGCGCACCGTGCGGTCACATCCGGTACTGGGCCGAACGAGTGGCACGGGGCCGGAAGCGGCGATGCAGGGGCCCTTGGACGAACGTACGAAGGATTCGGCCTGGTAAACGGCAATGTGCCCCGTCGGGCCTGATCCATTCCCGCTCGTTTGTGTAATGGCGCCCGCACTCAGCGTGCTGGAAGGCTGGTGCGCGCAGCTCAGCACATGATCGGGAGGGCACTGTCAATGTCGGTAGGCGAAGAGACCCGTACGGACGAAGCCGGGCAGCGGAAGAGTCTCGGCACTTCCGCCGCGCGGAATCTGGCCACCACCACCAAGTCCGCGCCGCAGATGCAGGAGATCAGCTCGCGCTGGCTGCTGCGGATGCTGCCCTGGGTGCAGGTGCAGGGCGGCACGTACCGTGTGAACCGCAGGACGAGTTACTCGGTCGGTGACGGCCGGGTCACGTTCATCAAGACGGGGGACCGCGTCGAGGTCATCCCCGCCGAGCTCGGCGAGCTGCCCGCCCTGCGGGACTTCGAGGACCCGGACGTGCTCGCCGAGCTCGCCCAGCGATGCCAGCAGCGGGAGTTCGAGGCCGGCTCGGTCCTCACGTCCTTCGGCAGCCAGGCGGACGAGGTCTTCCTGCTCGCGCACGGCCGCGCCGAGAAGATCGGCACCGGCCCGTACGGCGACGACACGGTCCTCGGGACGCTCGCCGACGGCGCGTACTTCGGCGAGCAGGCGCTGATCGACCCGGAGACCATCTGGGAGTTCACGGTGCGCGCGGTGACCGCGTGCACGGTCCTCACCCTGCCGCGCCAGGACCTGGAGCAGGTCGCGGAGCGCTCCGAATCGCTGCGCGCCCACCTCCAGCAGCAGCGCGCCGTCCCCACCCAGCGCACCAACACGTACGGCGAGGCGGCCATCGACCTCTCCGCGGGCCACGTGGGCGAGGCCGTCCTGCCGGGGACGTACGTGGACTACGAGGCGCGCCCGCGCGAGTACGAACTGAGCGTCGCCCAGACCGTGTTGCGCATCCACACACGCGTGGCGGACCTCTACAACCAGCCGATGAACCAGACCGAGCAGCAGCTGCGGCTCACCGTCGAGGCACTGAAGGAGCGCCAGGAGAACGAGCTCATCAACAACAGGGAGTTCGGCCTGCTCAACAATTGCGAGTACGACCAGCGCATCCAGCCGCACGACGGCGTGCCGAGCCCCGACGACATGGACGAACTGCTCAGCCGCAGGCGCGGATCGAAGCTGTTCCTCGCCCACCCGCGCGCGATCGCCGCGTTCGGCCGCGAGTGCAACAAGCGCGGCCTCGTCCCCGAGACCATCGAGATGTCCGGCAACCGCATTCCCACCTGGCGCGGCGTGCCGATCTTCCCGTGCAACAAGATCCCGGTGACCGAGGAGCGGACCTCCTCGATCATCTGCATGCGTACGGGCGAGGACGAGCAGGGCGTCGTGGGGCTGCACCAGGCGGGCATCCCGGACGAGATCGAACCCAGCCTGTCCGTGCGCTTCATGGGCATCAGCGAGCAGGCGATCATCTCCTACCTGGTGTCGACGTACTACTCCGCGGCGGTTCTGGTGCCGGACGCCCTCGGCATCCTGGAGAACGTCGAGATCGGCCGCTGGAGGTGAGCCACCGCCCGTGTCCCTGGCAGGAGCGCCGTCGGCCGTGTCCCTTGCAGCGACGCGGGGTACATCCCCCGCGTACGCGCCCACCGACCAAGGACCGGCCACCGTCCGCCTCCACGCCGGAGTGAGTCCATGACGGACACCACGGACATGACCGACCGCATGCGAGGGGCGCGGGGGCACGGTCCCGCGCAGGGGTACGAGGCGGCGGAGATCCTGGCGTCGGCGCGGCTGACCGTCGACCCGGAGCTGCGTCGGGCGGTCGAGTCGCTGCCCGGCTCCCTGCGCCGTGTCGCGCTCTACCACTTCGGCTGGGAGCGCGCGGACGGCACGCCCGCGGCCGGGAGCGCGGGCAAGGCCATCCGGCCGGCGCTCGTCCTGGCCGCGGTGCGGGCGCTCGGCGGCGATGCCCGGGGTGCGGTGCGGGCGGCGGCCGCCGTGGAGCTGACGCACAACTTCACGCTGCTCCACGACGACGTCATGGACCGGGACGCGACGCGCAGACACCGGCCCACCGCGTGGACGGTGTTCGGCGATGCCGATGCGATCCTCGCCGGGGACGCGCTGCAGGCACTCGCGCAGCGGCTGCTCGCCGAGGACCCTCATCCGAGGGCGTCGGCGGCGGCCGCCCGCCTCGCCGCCTGCGTGGTGGAGTTGTGCGCCGGGCAGCACGCGGACTGCGCGCTCGGGGCGCGGCCGCCCGACGAGGTCACGCTCGACGAGTGCCTGGCCATGGCGGAGGCCAAGACGGGCGCGCTGCTGGGGTGCGCCTGCGCCGTGGGGGCGCTGTACGCGGGGGCGGACGCCGAGACGGTGGCGGCGCTGGACGGGTTCGGCCGGCAGTCCGGGCTCGCCTTCCAGCTCATCGACGACGTCATCGGCATCTGGGGGGACCCCGCGCGCACCGGCAAGCCGGCCCTCGCGGATCTGGCGGCACGCAAGAAGTCGCTGCCGGTGGTCGCCGCGCTCGCCTCCGGCACGGCGGACGGCACGGCCCTCGCCACGCTGTACGGACGGGCGGCGGCCGACGGCGATCTGGAGCGGATGGCCCGGGCGGTCGAGAGCGCGGGGGGACGGGACTGGGCGCAGCTGCACGCGGCCGACCGGATGTCGCGGGCGCTGGGGGAGCTGGCCCGTGCGGTGCCGGACCCCGAGCGTGCGGGGGGTCTGCTCGCGCTCGCGGAGTTCGTCACGCGGCGGTCGTACTGACTCGCTGAGGTCCGTGTGCCGGGCCCGTCGCCCCGTACGAATTGATCACTTAGGCTGCGATCGGCAGGACGGGGGCGGGAGTTGAGGCGAAGGGGCGGGCATCGTGGGCGTGGCGATCCGGAGAGCGGGCGAGAGTGACCGGGCGGACGTGGTCCGTCTGCTCGACGAGGCGTTCCGGCGGGACCCGGTGAGCACCTGGGTGTTCCCGGACGAGGAGCACCGGCGGCAGCGGCACGGCGCGCTGATGGGCGCCTTCCTCGACCTGGCCTTCGAAGAGGGGTACGTGGACATCGCCGAGGACGGCTCGGCCGTGGCGCTGTGGTGGTCCGTACCCGCGGGCGCGGACCACGAGGGGGCCGCGGACGGGCCCGCGCAGCTGCGGGAGGCCGTCGACCCGGACAACGAACGCGTCGAGATGGTCGGCCAGTTGACGGCCGAGGCCCATCCGACCGACCGTCCGCACCAGTTCCTGCACATGATCGCCGTGCGGCCCGGCAGGCAGGGCGAGGGGCTCGGCACGGCGCTCGTCGCCTCGGTGCTCGAACGGTGTGACCGCGAAGGGCTGCACGCGTATCTGGAGGCGAGCAACGCGCGCAGCCGCAGGCTCTATCTGAAGCTCGGCTTCACCGACATCGGCCGCGCCCTCGACCTGCCGGACGGGCCGCAGATGTGGCCGATGTGGCGGGAACCGCGGATTTCGCGAGCCGAACCCTAGACACCACTGCACTTGCACCACTATAAATGGAGTGGTTCACGAGGGGGTGGCCTGACAGCCGCCCGTTCACGTACCGAACCTGCCTCCTGCGGAAAGAGATTCAGCTTGCGCAAGCTCACCTACTTCGTCGCCGTGTCGATCGACGGGTTCATCGGTGACCCGACCGGCGACGCCAACTCCTACATGCGCTTCGTGGACGAGGAGTTCCTGCACTTCCTCAAGACGGAGTACCCGGAGACGATCTCCGCCGCCGGACGCCGGGTCCTCGGCTTCGACGGGGTGCCGAACCAGAGGTTCGACACCGTCATCCAGGGCCGGGGCAGCTACCAGCTCGCTCTGGACGAGGGCATTACGAGCCCGTACGCGCACCTGCGTGAGTACGTCGCCTCGAGCAGCCTCCGTGAGTCGCTCGATCCGAATGTGAAGATCGTCGACGGCGACCTCGTCGCCGAGATCCGAGCCCTCAAGGCCGAGGACAGCGACCTCGACATCTGGCTGTGCGGTGGCGCGCAGCTCGCGGGCCAGCTGTACGACGAGATCGACGAGCTCGTCCTCAAGACCTATCCGGTGCTGCTCGGTGCGGGCATGCCGATGTTCTCCGGCGTGGAGAGCGTCGTGAGTGACTTCGAGCTGACCGGGTCCCGGGTGTTCGGCAACGGCGTCGTCGTACGGAATTACGCCCGGAAGCCCGCGAACGGGTGACCGCTGGGCTGTCCGACCCCTGCATACCGCCATATCCTGGGGTTATGGGCAGCGATGGACGCCGGTCCGTCCCCCGTCCGCAGAGCGAGCCCGTGTGCCCGAGCTGCGGACGGCCTGTCGGCACGGCCATCAAGCGGCGCAAGGTGCTCGGGGCGTACGTCCCCGTCTGGGGCCCGGCTCCTTGCCACAACACCGAGTGCGACGCGTGCGTCACCGAGGAGCCGGAGGAGAAGCCGCGGTCGGGCCGCAGCTTCAAGGGCAAGCACCGGCGCACCCACCGGCCGGAGGCCCGAGCTTCCGCGGCCGACGACGCCGCGGCCGGCCCGGCGGCGGCCGAGGAAGCCGTGGCTGAGGCGGCTCCGGCCGAGGCAGCCTCGACCGGGGAGGCCTCGACGGCGGCCTCGACCGGGGAGGCCTGGGCCAAGACGGCCGCGGCCAAGCGGGCCGGAGAAGCCGGACAGGGCACCTGAGTTCGACGTGCGGGCGACCGATTGTCAGTGGTCGCCGATAGCGTGTTCGGCATGAGGGTGAAATGGAGGGCGCGATGGGGCGCCGCCGTGGTCATCGCGCTGGCGTTAGCCGGATGCGGCTCCGGGTCGTCGGACGACGGCGCGGCGCCCGTGCCCGGTGCGCCGGTGGTGAAGGCCGAGCGGGACCTGCCCCGACTGCCCTTGGGCCGCTACGAGTTCAGTACGAGGGACTACGACCGCCAGGAAGCGGCGACCCGCAGGGCCACGCAGAAGTGCATGCACGCGTACGGCTTCGCCGACTTCCCGTCCCAGTGGCGTGAGCGCGACACCACCCTGGCGGACACCGAGGTCCTGACGGTGTCCTCGACGACGCTCTACGGCACGCTCGACCTGGCCGGGGCCCGGCGGCTGGGGTACGGCGCGGAGCCCGACGCGCTGGCGGAGTTCAGCAGAAAGCACGAGAAGGGCCGCCCGGTCACCCCGGGCGAGTACGAAGTCCTGCACGGCGTCCGCGAGACGGGGAACGGCGAGGCGAGCGTGGAGGGCGGCTTCAAGGTCAACGGCCGCGCCGTGCCGGAGGGCGGCTGTGTCCAGCGGGGCGAGCGGCAACTGCGCCCGCGCGTCAAGGACGAGCTCCGCATGACCGCGTACGTGGCCGAGCGCCGCGCGGCCCTCGACAAGGCCGTCGCCAAGGACGGGCGAATACGGAGGGCCCTGGACGCATGGGCCGACTGTGTCGCCGACAAGGGCTTCAAGCGGTACGCGAGTCCCGCGGCCGCCCTGGGTGACAAGGCCTGGGGGCGCGACGGCCGTGGCCGGACCAAGGGCACGCGGCGTGAGCGGGACACCGCCGTCGCCGACATCGAGTGCAAGCGCACACACAACACGGCAGGTGTGTGGTGGGCCGTCGCCGCCGAGAAGCAGCGCCGCGACATCGCGCGCCACAAGTCGGCGTACGAAGCCGTGCGGGCCGACCAGGACCGGGTGCGGGCCACGGTGCGGCGGGCACTGGGGGAGGAGAGCTAGGCAAGACCCGGTCGGTCAGGAGGTGTTAGCCGCATCCATCGGCCAGGTCCGTGTGACATCAGCGATGTTGATCGGCCAGGCCCCCGTGGCATCAACGATGGTGGCGGGAGCGGTGCCGGGCCACCGCGTCGTTGTTCGCGCACCGCACCGAGCAGTACGTGCGGCGGCCCGCGCGCGATGTGTCCACGAAGGCGAGGCCGCAGCCTGCCCGTGCGCACCGGCCGAGCCGATGGGCATCGGCGTGGCACACGATGTAGGCGAGGCCGGCCGCGGTCAGGGCGCGGACGTGGGCGGCCGGGTCGGCGCCGGGTGCGCTGTAGTGGAAGTGCGGGGTGCCGTCGTGCAGGGCGATGTACGGGCGGCTCGACGCCTCCTCCAGCAGGCGGTTGAGCGTGGCGCAGCGGTGCGCCAGGTCCTGCGGTCCGAAGCAGTCGGCGAGGCGGCGCGCCCAGTCGCGGACGTCCCGCGCCTGGGCGGGGGTGAGGGCGTGGTCGACGACGCCGTGGGCGGCGAGGAGGGCGGACGGATCGTCGGCGTCCGTTCCCACGGATGTCCCCGGCGCAGACGTCCCCACCGCAGATTTCCCTCGTGCGGGCTCCGCTTCCACAGCCTCCGCTTCCACGGGCTCCGCTTCCACGGGCTCGCCGTCGCCCCGCTCCGCGTATGCGTTCACCAGGTCCGCGGCCAGCTGGGCCGCCTCGCCGCCGTAATGGTTGAAATGCATAAGGACATGACATCACGCTGGGCCCATGAGGAACACGCGGGCGGCGCGCGGCGCACTCGGGCTGGTGCTCGCGCAGGTCGTGAGCCTGCAGGCGGGCGCCGCCGTCGCCAAGGCCGCGTACGGGCACGTGGGTCCGACCGCCCTGGCCGGTATGCGGCTCGGCTTCGCCGCCCTCGTGCTGTGGTGCGTGGTGCGGCCGCGGCTCGGGGAGTTCACGGCCGGGAAGTGGCGGGCCGCGGTGGGGCTCGGCGTGGTGCTCGCCGCCATGAACACGGCGTACTTCCAGGCCATCGACCACCTCCCGCTGGGTGTGGCGGCGACCGTCGAGCTGCTCGGCCCGCTGCTGCTCGCCCTGGCCCTGTCGCGCAGCCTGCCCCAGCTCTGCGCCGGGCTGCTCGCCCTCGTCGGTGTGCTGCTGCTCGCCGCGCCCGGTGGGGCGCTGCCGGGTCTCGGTCTGGCGCTCGGGGCCGTCGCGGCGGTCTGCCGGGCCGCGTACGTGGTCCTGAACCGGCGGGTGGGGCGGCTGTTCACCGACTGGTCCGGGCTGACCGTGGCGCTCGCCGTCGGCTCCTGTCTGCTGGTGCCGGTCGCGGCGGTGGCCGACGGTGCGGCGGTCGCGCGGCATCCGGAGGTCCTCGGCGTCGGGCTCCTGGTCGCGCTCCTGTCGTCCCTGATCCCGTACTCCCTCGATCTGCTCGCCCTGCGCCGGGTCGGCGTACGCGCCTTCGGGGTGCTGCTCGCGCTCGGGCCCGCGGTGGGTGCGGCAGTGGGGTACGTGGGTCTCGGCGAGCAGTTGAGCGGGCGGCAGTGCGGGGCGGTGGCGCTCGTGGTGGTGGCGTGCGCGTGGTCGGTACGGGGAGGCACGCGGGAGTCGCGGGCGGCGCGGGCGGTGCGCGGGGCGCCGGAGGGAGGGGCAGCGCCGGAGGCACAGGAGGGAGGTCGGCTGGGGTGCGTGAGAGGCGGTGAAAGTGAAAGGTGAAGAGCGAAGGGCGAGGGGGACGAGTGGCGACGAAGGGAGATCCGCGGCCCAGGACGAAGCGTGGCGCAGGACGAAGCGCGGCGCAGGACGACGCGTGAGGCGGTCGGCCTCGCACGACGAAGCGCGCACGACGAAGCGCGCACGACGAAGCGCGCACGACGAAGCGCGCACGACGATGCGTGGGTCGGCCTCGGGCGGCGAGGGGGAGAGAGCGGAGCGCGGGCCGTCCCCGGTCCGCCGACCGGCATGATGGGGCGCATGACCCGACTCCAAGGCCCCACCCGGTGACCGCCGCCCAGACCCCGGTCATACGCCCCGCGGACCCCGCCGCGCCCCGCCCCTTCGACGCCGTCCTCACCGACCTCGACGGCGTCATCCGCTTCTACGACATGTCGGACGTCGCGGAGCTCGAACGGGCCGCGGGGCTGCCCGGCGGCGCCACCGCCGAGGTCGCCTTCGCGCCCGAGACCGATCTGCCGCTCATGCTCGGGCGGATCGACAAGGAGCAGTGGGTCGACGCGATCGCCGCGGGGCTCGCGGACCGCAGGGGCCTCGACCCGGCGCGCGGCCATGAACTCGGCCTCGCCCTCGCCGACTCCAAGTTCTGGGCCGACCAGACGGTCGTCGATCTGCTGCGCCGCGCCCGCGCGCACGTACCGGTGTCGATCGTCACCAACGCCACGCCCTGGCTGGACGACGACCTCGCGCTGCTCGGTCTCGCCGGGCTCGTCGACGACGTGGTCGGCAGCGCCGCCCTCGGCCTGGCCAAGCCCGACCGCCGCATCTACGAACGCGCCGCCGAGCGCCTGGGCGTCGACGTGACCCGCTGCCTGTTCGTGGACGACCGGCAGGAGAACGTCGACGCGGCGGTCGCGCTCGGGATGAGCGGGGTGCGGTACCGGGGGCCGGACGACCTGCGGACGGCCCTGGCGCCGCTGCTCGCCTGACGGGGCGGCGTCACCAGGTGGCCCCGCCGGGCTGCCGGGTGATGGCGTTGACGCGGTTGAACAGGTTCGTGATGCCGATCCACAGGACGATGGACGCCAGCTGCTCCTCGGTGAAGTGCTCGGCGGCCGCGTTCCAGATGTGGTCCGGCACCGGGTCGGAGGAGTCGGCGAGGCGCGTGCCCGCCTCCGCGAGGGCGAGCGCGGCCCGCTCGGCGTCCGAGAAGTACGGCGCCTCGCGCCACGCGGCGACCGCGAACAGGCGCTCGTCGGTCTCGCCCGCCTTCTTCGCGTTCAGGGCGCCGCCTATGACGCAGAAGCTGCAGCCGTTGACCTGGCTCGCCCGCAGGTGGACGAGGTCCAGGATCTCCTGCGGGACGCCGCCCTTGGTCGCCTCCTTGGCCAGGTTGAGCACGGCGGGCGTCACGCCGGGAAGGACCTGGGCAGGGTTGGGCATGCGTGCGGTCGTGGTCATGATGTTGTCCTCCATGTCACATCGATGCGGATATCGCTCAGGTCGTGCTTCGTGATCTGCTGGTCGGCATCGAGGCGCCGGCCTGCGGCGCACCGCCGTTCCCGGTGCGTCACAGCTATGACGGATCACGACGAAGGAATGTGACGGATGGACGGAAGCAATCTTCTGGCGCGGCGTTTCGAGGAGAACCGGCCCCGTCTGAAGTCGGTCGCCTACCGCATGCTCGGCTCCCTCAGCGAGGCCGAGGACGCCGTCCAGGAGACCTGGTTGAAGCTCAGTCGCTCCGACAGCGACAGCGTGCAGAACCTGAGCGGCTGGCTGACGACCGTCGTGGGCCGCGTCTGCCTGGACATGCTGCGGGCCCGCCAGCAGCGCGGCGAGCAGTCCCTCGACGTGCCCGACACCGTGATGCCCGACCCGGAGGTGAGCGCCCTCCCGGGCCGCACGGACAACCGCGACCCCGAGGAAGAGGCGCTGCTCACCGACTCGGTGGGGCTCGCGCTGCTCGTCGTGCTCGACACCCTGAGCCCCGCCGAGCGGCTCGCGTTCGTGCTGCACGACATGTTCGCCGTGCCGTTCGAGGACATCGCGCCGATCGTGGAGCGCGCCCCGGCCGCGACGCGGCAGCTGGCGAGCCGGGCCCGCCGCCGGGTGCGTGACGCGGCCCCGGTGCCGGACCCGGACCGGAACAAGCAGCGCGAGGTCGTCGAGGCGTTCCTCGCGGCGGCGCGCGGCGGCGACTTCGACGCGCTGCTCGAACTGCTCGACCCGGACGTGGTGCTGCGGGCCGACGGCGGCGGGGTCGCGGACCTGTCGCGGCTCGTGCGGGGCGCCGCGGCGGTGGTCGCGGGGGCGCGCTCGTTCGCCACGCTCGCGGGCACCACGTACCCGGCGCTCGTCAACGGCCAGGTGGGTCAGGTCGCGTTCCTGGACGGGAAGCCGTTCTCCATCGGGGAGTTCACCATTCGGGACGGAAAGATCGTCGAGATCAACATCCTCGCGGACCGGGAGCGGCTGCCCGCGCTCCTGGACGAGTCGACGATCGCGGCGCTCTTGGGAGCGGGAGCGGGCGCGGGCACGGGCGCGGGCACGGGCACGGCGGACGGCGCCTGAGACCGGTGCGGCACCGGTGAAGCGGCACCTGTGAACACGTACAGCGCCTGAGACACGTACCGTGCCGGACAGGGCAGCCCACCCGTCCGGCACGGACCCCGGGGACCGTCACCCCACCTGCGCCCGCCGCGTCACCCGCTGCACGTACTCCTTCCGGTCCAGCGGGTTCCGGTCCGTGCGCGGGCGCGCCGGCGGCCTTCCGCGCACGGGCTCGTAGCGGTCGAAGGCGGTCTCCAGCTCGCCTTCGCCGCGCGTGAGCCCGGGCAGGTGCTGCTCGAGGTCGTGCACGCGCGCGGCCGGGATCAGGCCTTCGAGGACGTACGAAGAGCCGCGCACCACCGGCGTGTGCGGCACCGCGCGCAGCCGCCCGAGCGCGGGCAGCAGCGTGCCGAACACATCGGCCGGTACGGTCAGTTCGAACCGGTGCATCGGCTCGTGCACCTCCGTACGCGCCTGCCGCAGCGCGCTCATCAGGACGAGCGGCGTCAGCTGGCGGAAGTCGCCCGCCGTGCTCGACATGCTCTTGTCGAAGACCGCGTGCGAGTGGCTCTGGCGCGCCCAGTACCCGGAGTGCGTCATGGTGACGACGCAGTCGGGGACCTCCCAGCCGTACACCCCCTGCAGCAGCGTCTCGCGGACCGTCTCCTCGACGGCCTTGAAGAACGCGTACGGCATCGAACCGAGCTCGACGCCGAGCCGGAACTCCACCCCGGCGCCGGGCGGCGCGGGCGCCACGCGGAGCCCCACCGTCGCCAGGAACGGATTGGGGCCGGTGTCGATGACGTCCACGTGCGCGCCGGTCCCGACGACCCGCTCCACGCAGATCGTCGTGGTCTCGCGGAAGTCGACGCCGACGCCGAACTCGTCGGCGAGCGTCGCCTCGATGACCTCCTTCTGCACCTCCCCGTAGAGCGAAACGGAGATCTCCTGCCGCACCGGGTCATGGCGCAGGTTGATCAGCGGGTCCTGCTCGGCGAGTTGGGTGAGCGCGGTGTGCAGGGCGCCCCTGTCGCCGGGGCGGCGCGGTACGACGACCGTCTCCAGGGTGGGCGGCGCGAAGTGGCCCGTGCGCCGGTCGGGTACGGCCCCCGTGTCGCCGAGCACGTCCCCGATCCGTACGCCGCCGAGCCCCCACAGGAGCGCGATCTGCCCGGCCCCGACGGCGTCGCGCCGCACGGCGGCGCCCTGCTCGAAGACGCTGACGGCGGTGACCTTGCCGTCGCCGTCCCGCCCGCCGGGCGGCACCCGGTCGCGCACGCGCACGGTGCCCGAGAACATCCGCGCGTACGCCACCTTCTCGCCCGCGGCGCCGCGTTCGACCTTGAAGACGGTGCCCGCGACGGGCCCGTCCACGGCGCCGGACGCCGCGGGGAGCAGCTCCTTGACGGCGGCCGTGAGCGCGTCGAGGCCGGTGCCGGTGATGGCCGAGCCGAAGAACACCGGGTGGATCTCGGCCCGCCGGGTCTGCGCCGCGAGGGCCGCGCGCAGGCGGCGGTGCGTCAGGGCCGCGGCGTCGTCCTCGACGTACGCGGACAGGAGCGCGTCGTCCCGCTCGGCGAGCGCCTCGGTGAGGCGGGTGGTGAAGGCGGCGTCGTCGGCCGCGTACGGGACCGCCCGCGCGGCGCGGGTGCCGGGGGCGTGGACCGTGCCCATGGCGACGACGGACGGCGTCAGCCTGCGGGCGATCTCGGCGAGGACCTTCTCCCCGTCGGCGCCGCGGCGGTCGACCTTGTTGACGAAGACGAGCGTGGGGATGGCGAGTCGGCGCAGGGTGCGCATCAGGACGCGGGTCTGCGGCTGTACTCCCTCGACGGCCGACACGACGAGCACGGCACCGTCGAGCACGCTCAGGACCCGCTCCACCTCGGCGATGAAGTCCGGGTGGCCGGGGGTGTCGATGAGATTGACCGTGACGTCGTCGAGCGCGAACGACACGACCGCGGACTTGATGGTGATCCCGCGCTGCCGTTCGAGCGCGAGCGAGTCGGTCTGCGTGGAGCCGGCGTCGACGCTGCCGAGTTCGTCGATGACACCGGCGGCGTGCAGCAGCCGCTCGGTCAGACTGGTCTTACCGGCGTCTACGTGCGCCAGGATTCCCAAGTTCAGCGTGTGCGCAGGCGTGTGCGCGGGGGTGTGCGACGGCACAGGGCGTCATGTCCTCTTGATGGGGGGCGATTCCTTCCTGGTGGGACATGGACGTCTGGCGCATTTGGGGCTCCTCGGCCGGTCGGTGGTGAGTGGTGCAGTCAGTGCACCAGGGAGTGCGCGCGGGCGGCAACTGGTTTGTCCGTACGCGGAAGAGCCCCTGTGCGCGTACCGACGGGCCCCGCGTACGTACGCGGAAGGGGCCCCGCCGGATGTCCGGCGGGGCCCCTCCTTGATGCGGGATCAGGCCTTCTTGGTCTCCCAGAAGATCCGGTCGATCTCGGCGATGAGCTCCAGCGCCTTCTCGCCCGTCTTCGGGTCCGTCGACGCCTTGGCGGCCGACAGGGCCTTCAGGGTGTCGTTGACCAGCACGTGCAGCTGCGGGTACTTCTCGAAGTGCGGCGGCTTGAAGTAGTCGCTCCAGAGCACCGACACGTGGTGCTTCGCGAGCTCGGCGCGCTGCTCCTTGATGACCGTGGCGCGGGCCTGGAAGTGGACGTCGTCGTTGGCGGCCATCTTCTCCTGGACGGCCTTGACCGACTCCGCCTCGATGCGGGCCTGGGCCGGGTCGTACACGCCGCAAGGCAGGTCGCAGTGGGCGCTGGCCTTGACCTTGGGGGCAAACAGGCGGGAGAGCATTGAGCTGTCCTTCCTCGTGATCGTCTTCTCAGGTGGGACATTACTCCGTGAGAGACCTGATTTCGCGAGTGCCCCCATGGGCTTAGGACAAAAGTCCAGGGTCACACTGGGACTGGTGGAGGATTGGACCGGGAGGTTGTCTGATGCCGGAGATGACGGCAGACGGGCGGGAGACACGCGTGCCGTTCCAGTTGATCGAGGTCGACGGGCCGTCCATGGTGCCCACGCTGAATCCGGGCGACTGGATGCTCGTGCAGCACGGCGCGCGCGTGCGCCCCGGTGACGTGGTGATCCTGCGTCATCCGCTGCAGCAGGACCTGCTGGTGGTCAAGCGGGCGGTCGAGCGGCGCGAGGGCGGCTGGTGGGTGCTCGGCGACAACCCGTACAACGCGGGGGGCGACAGCACGGTCTACGGCGTCGTCCCGGAGGAGCTGGTGCTCGCCCGGGTGCGGGGCAGGTTCCGGCCGCTCGGCAGGTTCCGTGCGGAGCGCGAGGCCGCCGGGCGGCGTCAGCTCTCGCCCGCCGCGCTGGTCTCCTGGACCTTGTCCGCCGTGCGCCCCGTGCTCGCCGACCGCTCGCTCTCCAGGCGCTTGCGCGCGCGGTAGGCCGCGACGTTCGCGCGGGTCGCGCAGCGGTCGGAGCAGTAGCGCCGCGAGCGGTTGGTCGAGGTGTCCAGGTACGCGTTGCGGCACGGCGCCGCCTCGCACAGGCCGAGCCGGTCCACGCCGTACTCGGTGAGGTGGAAGGCAAGGCCCATCGCCGCGATCGCCGCGTACCCGGCGGTCACGTTCGACGGGTGGTCCGCCAGGTGCATGTGCCACAGGGGGCGGCCGTCGTCGTCGCGGTAGTCGTGGCCCGAGATCTGCGGGCTCACCGGGAACTCCAGGAGCAGCGAGTTCAGCAGGTCCACGGCGAGGGTCTCGTCGCCGCCGTCCGCCGCCTCGAAGACCGACCTGAGCCGCGCCCGTACCGAACGGAAGCGCGTCACGTCGGAGTCCGCGGCGCGCCGGGCCGCCTGCTGGTTGGCCCCGAACAGCTCGCGCACCGCGTCCACCGAGGTCAGCGAGTCCTTGTTGCGAGCCGGCTCCTCGGTGTTGACCAGGCGTACGGCATAGTCCGAGTAATAGGCCAGTTCCACTTGTAGTCCTTACGAGGGCGGGCTATCTTCGTCAGCGGTTGAGGTAACAGTTGACTTTCCATCGCGGGTGTTACCTACCGAGGGTATTCGAGGGTAGTACGGGACGGAGGGCTTCCGGTGACGGAAACAGCTAGGGGTGCGGGCTTCGGGACCGACTGGCGCGCCTGGCAGGCGAGCTGGGACCGGCAGCAGGAGTGGTACATGCCGGACCGCGAGGAGCGGTTCCGCGTCATGCTCGACATGGTCGAGGCCCTGGTCGGGCCCGAGCCCCGCGTCCTCGACCTCGCCTGCGGCACCGGAAGCATCACGGACCGGGTCCTCAAGCGGTTCCCCAAGGCCGTCAGCGTCGGCGTCGACCTGGACCCGGCGCTGCTCGCCATCGCCGAGGGCACCTTCGCGGACGACGACCGGGTCACGTTCGTCACCGCGGACCTGCAGGACCCGGGCTGGACGGAGCTGCTTCCGCACGACTCGTACGACGCCGTCCTCACCGCGACCGCCCTGCACTGGCTCTTCAGCGAGCCGCTCGCCGCGCTGTACCGCCAGCTCGGCGGGCTCGTCCGCGACGGCGGCGTCTTCCTGAACGCCGACCACATGCCCGACCCCGCGACCCCGCGCATCAACGCCGCCGACCGCGAGCAGCGCCACGCCCGCCAGGCCGCGGCCAAGGCCGCGGGCGCCCTGGACTGGGCGGACTGGTGGGCGCTCGCCGCCAACGACCCGGTGCTCGCCGAGCCCACCGCCAAGCGGTTCGAGATCTACGGAGAGCACGCCGACGGCGACACGCCGCCCGCCGAGTGGCACGCCCGCACCCTGCGCGAGGCGGGCTTCGCCGAGGCCCGCACGGTGTGGTCCGCGCCGTCGGACGCGATGATCCTTGGCCTGAAGTAGAGGTACCCGGTCACTACGGAGAGGGGTGGGTGGGGGGAAAGCAACGAAACAACCCCCCACCCACTTCCGCGCGCTTAATAAAAAAAAACAGACCCACACGCAGAGTTT
>NZ_JBHYJH010000092.1:0-38761 GCF_042740445.1 Streptomyces sp. NPDC059003
GTCGGGCGCGTTCTCAACGCGCAGGGTCTTACGGCCGAACGTCGCGGCCCACAGGTCCGGGGCCCCGGCGTTGTAGGAGTCGAGAATCCACGGGGCTGCGAGGGCGAGCATGGTGAACTGCTCGGTGATCGAGTTGGACAGTGGCGTGCCCGTGGCCAAGGTGACGGTGGCGCGTCCGGCACGTCGGCGGTGCAGGTCGGTCAGCTTCTGGTGCAGGTCGATGCCGCGGATCGACGCCGGGTCACCGCCACCCTCACGGGAGCGGAAGCCGACGCCCTTGTACCGGTGGGCCTCGTCGATGACGGCGTAGTCGAATCCGAGGTCGTCCCAGTACGTCTGGCCCGGCGTGCGCATCGGCGCCGCGTTCTTGCTGATGCGGTTCTGGACCGTCGCGATGCGTTGCTCGATCTTGGCGACGATGAACGGGTGATCCGGGTTGTCCGCGTCCTCGTACTGCCGGTCGAGCTGTTCCCGCAGAGCCTCCAGCTCCCGGAACTCGTACTCCTCCTGCGCCTCCGGCGACATCTTGATCGAGCCGAACGCGGGCTCGGTGAAGATCACCAGGTCCGGTCGGTTGGCGCGCAGCCACTCCAGGGTGCTGTCGCGGCGCCCGTCGGCCAGGTCCGCCGAGGTGATCAGGTGGATCTCGGCGTTCGGGTACAGGAACCGGGCCTCGTCGTACCACTGCTGCGCGAGGTGGTCAGGGACGACGGCGTAAGGCTTCTCGATCTGCCCGGATGCCTTGAGGGCCTGGGTGCCCATGACGAGCGTGGACGTCTTGCCCAGACCGACTTCGTGGGCGAGGATCACGGACCGCTCGAACTGCATCCGGGCAGCCCCGCTCAACTGCCAGGCGTGCGGGGTGCGGTCCGGGGTGAAGCCCGCCAGGGACGGGCTCATGCCGTCGTAGGAACGGACGACGTGCCCGTTCATGATCTGGTTGTAGGAGTCGGTCAGCCGCGTCAGCCGCTCGGCGTTGGCCGTCGCGTACTTCGCGAACTCCGACCGCATCTGGTCGGCCTTCTGCCGGACCAGGCGTGACGTTTCTTCATCGACGTCACGCCGCTTGTCGTCGCGGTAGATCGTCAGCGAGCCGTGACCGAGGATGGCGCGGGCGATCTCGACGGCGTTCTTGCCGCGGGTGCCCTTCTCGTCGTCGGCTGCGACGCCGTGCAGGACGTTGTTGGCCTGCGGGACCTTGCCCGTGTAGAGCATCCAGCCGTAGCGGTCGTCGTGCGCGACGCGCAGCGTCTTGTCGCCCAGGTACTCGCGCAGGAACCCCTGCAGCAGATCGGGCGGCGTCCAGTGCGCGCCCATCTCCGGCGTGAACTCGCCGATCGTGCGATCGGTGGGCTGCACTGCTTCGAGCGCGGCCACGTTGACCTGGAACTCCGGGTCCCTCTCCGCGGCCCGGCGGGCAGCGGCGAGCTTGGTTCGGACCGGGCCGGACAGGTAGGCGCCAGCCAGTTCCAGGCGGCCGGTGGACGGGTCAGTGAAGACCTCGTTGCCCAGCGCCTTGAGCGCGTCGTACTGGGTCATGTCGAGCAGGCGGGCGATCTCGCCGAGGTCGACCTCGCCGGTCGCGGCGACGACCGCGGACAGGGCGGTCTTCGGGTCGTCGGTCTGGTCGAGCGGCTGACGCCGGGCAGCGGCACGCTCGGTGAAGACCCGGCTCAGGATGGGCTCCTGCTTGTCCGCATCCCACCGCTCAAGGGCGAGGACCGATCCGGCATCCGGGTCGGAGCGGAAGTACCCCCAGGCCGTCGGCGTGCGCTCCTCGCCGCCGTCCTCACGGGTGCCGGTCTTCATGCTGCGGACCTGGCCCGGCTTGGACAGTGGCCCGTACCGCTCGACGTACGCGGTGTGCAGATCACGGAGCTGGGCGCGCAGCTTCTCGGCGCGCTCGTCTTCCTCGTTCTTGCGATCCAGCGTCCGCAGTTCGGCAGCGACGTCACGCAACTGCATCAGGGCACGGAGCTGGTCCGTGCGCCCGTCGGACGGGGCGACCGCGACCGGGTTGCCGCCATTGACGTGCTGGTAGAGCTGGCCGTCGTCGCCCTCGTAGAGGCGGCCGGTCCAGTCGTTGGCGTGCTTGTCCCGAGCGGTCAGCAAGCGCGCCGGGGGCCGGTTGTCGCCGTCGGGGTGGGGCTCGTAGCCGTGGCCGTCAGCCTTCGCCGTCTCGGCGATGTTCTTCAGCGCGTCGCGAAGCTGCTCGGCGGCCTTGGCCGGGTCGCCCTTGACGGTCAGGCGCGGCCCATACGGGGACGACTCGGTGGTGAGCTGGCCCAGTACATGGTCGGGATGCTGCGTGAAGTAGGCGTTGACGTGCTCGTGGACGCTTCCGACCTTCCGCTCTGAAGCGTTCAGCCACGACGTGTCACCGGGCGCGTCGCCGTCGGCGCGGCGCCGCAGCACGAGGACATCAGTGACGACGCTGGTACCGGCGTCGGTGAACATGCCGGACGGCAGGCGGACGGCGCCGATCAAGTCGCCGTACTTGGCGATCCGCTTACGGGCCTTGTCGCCCTTGGAGTCCAGCGTGTGCCGGGAGGTGATGAGCAGCGTGATGCCGCCGGGCCGCGTGAGCGCCAACTCCTTGGTGATGAACCCGTTGTGAAGTGACTCCGCCGGGTATCGCTTGTCACCGAACGGGACTTGGGCAAAGGGAACATTGCCGATGCTCGCGTCGAACGTGCCGGGCTCGGCATCCGTCTCGGCGAAGTTCTCGTTGAGGACATTGGCGTCCGGGTAGATCGCCCGAGCGATCCGCGCGGTTGTCGGGTCCAGCTCCACGCCGGTCAGGCGAGCGCCGTCCGGCGCAACACCGAAGAACGTGCCGGCCCCGGACCCTGCTTCGAGGACGTCTCCTCGATCGAACCCAAGCGCCTTCAGCCCGTCCCACATCGCTTCGGCGATGGGCTGCGGGGTGTAGTGCATCGACAGCGTGCCACGCCGAGCCTGCTGCCACTCCAGCGGTGTCAGCTCGCTTGAGAGCATCGTGCGCAGCTCGCGATACTCCGCCCAGCGGGCGTGATCCTGCTCGAACTTGCCGTACCGGCCGCCGCCCTGCTGGTATCGCGGCTCCTTCTCGTTCGGCTCCGACGCGAACATGATCGGAACCGAGCCCCACCCCGTCCAGCGGGCGAGGGTGACCTTCTCCTTCTCGGTGGCCGGGCGGTCCTCCCGCTCCAGCCGCTTCATGACGCGGATCGCCTCGACGTTCGCGGCGGCCCGCTGGAGCGGGCCCTTCGTCGCCGCGTCAGCCGGGTTCGGACGAAACCGCGGAGCTACATGTCGTACACCGCGTCCTTCAGCGCCTGCAGATCCCGCATCTCCGGACTGAGCTCCGGCGTCTCCTCGGTCTGCGGCTCCGGCTCCGGCAGCAGATCCCGCAGCACCATCGCGGTCGCGTCCGCCCTGATCTGCTTGATCTGGCCCGCCCGAGCCTCGTACTCCGTCGCCTCCGGCACGGTCTGCTCCAGCGCCTCCTCCGCTACCAGAATCGCCGTCTCGATCTCCCGGCCCTTGTTCAGGAAGAACGTCTCCGGATCGGCCATCTCCGCCAGCTCCCGCGGCCGGAACTTCGTCCAGTGGTCCCTGGCCACCTGGCTGTAGATGCTCACCATCAGTCCCTTCATCTGTTCCAAGAGCCGCACGCAGGGCTGCCTGCTGCGCCTCGATCTCTGCGCGGGAGATGACCTTGCGGTCGTCGTCTCCGCCATCCTTGCGTACCTGGCTGCGCTGCGCGTCAATGCCGTGCAGCGCAGCGTTGATGGAGGCCAGCCGGGAGCGGGCCTTCGACCGGTCCGACGAGTCCAGTTCACGGTCTGAGGCCCGCAGCATCATCTCGCGGGACAGTTCCTCGGTGACACGGTGGAACTCAGCGAGCAGCCCCTCGGGCACGTCGATGTTCGCGCCCTTACCGATCTTCCCCGTGATCGGATTGGTGTGATCGGACCAGCCGCCGTAGCCGTGGCCCTTGAACAGGCCATGAAGGGTCTGGCGCTCCTTGCTCGCCGACGAGAACGAGTCGGCGCGGCGGGAGGACCGGTACAGCTCGAAGAACATCTTCGGCACCCACACCCGCCGTGTGGAGCCGTACAGGCGCACCGGCTCGGTGTCGGGGTCGCTGTCGTAGCTGTCGACGATCGCGGCCAGCGCCTCGGTCATGCTCGGGAACGCGCCCAGGTAGCCGCCGTGGCTCTGGCGCTGCGCATTCCATCCGGCCTTGTGGCCGCCCGGCCACGCCGAGCCGTGCGCGTGGTAGGAGACCTGGCCGTAGCCGTTTCCGTCGACCTGGACGGAGGCGCCGGAGGAACCAGCGAGCGGGTTCTCGCGGGTGTCCGCCCGGTTGACCTTCTGCTCGCGGCCCTCGGCGCCGCGGCGGTTCTGCTCCTCGAAGAGGTCCTTCAGACGCTCTTCCAGGGCTTCCCTCTCCCGCCCGCTGGTGAGGTTGCGGTTCATGTGAAGGTCACGGAATGCCTTGCCGAGGTCGCCGTCGCTGAGCCCAGCCGGGTCGGGGCCGTTGCGGTAGGCGGCCGCCTTGCGGTTCTGCTGCTCCTCGTAGACGGCGTTCCGGCGGGCGGACAGGATCGCGTTCTGCTCTGGCCCCAGGCGCCGCAGCCGGATGGGCAGCTCGCGGGATTCCTTCTCCAAGGCGTCGTCGTCGAGGTCCTGAGCCGGCGGACGCTCCTGGATGGCGCGCAGCCTGCGGGTCTCCTGCTCTGTCTCGGCATCGGCCAGGCGCTCGGTCACCTGGTTCCACAGGTCCCGCTCCGGAGCGAGGTCTTCCTCTCCGTGGATCGCTGCCGACGGCTTGTGCGTACGCTCCCGTGACTGCAGATCCCGGACATACGCGCTGAGGTCGTCATCGGTCAGGTCCTGCGGGTTCCCGGCCTGGGCGACGCGTTCGGTGGTACGGCGGCGACGGTCGGCGTACAGAGCCCGTTCGTCCTCGTTGAGGCGGTCGCCCCGGCGTGAGCCGTAGGTGCCACGGTCCCCTTCGGAGCGGCTGATGGCCTCGGCCAGGTCGTCGTCACTCATCGCGGCCGCGCGGTCCTGTGCGCTCGGCTTGGGGGCCTTGGGCTCGTCGCTGTTCGTCTCGTCGTTCTGGGCAATGCGGCGCCGGTCGAGTTCGGCTTCGACCTTCTGCAAGGCGGCGCGGGCCCGCTGCTTGCGGGCCGGGGTGGTCGCGACCTGAACGTGGATCTTGAGGTTGTCGCGGTGTTGACGCAGGTCCGGCTCGGGCATCGCCCGGAGCTTCTTGGCGTCCTCGTCGAGCTGCGCCGTCTCCGAGGTGGTGCTGTTGCGATCTTCGTCGGTGACACGGACGTTGCGGCCCTGCCGGGCGAACGCGGCGAGGATGTCGGCGGCCTTGCGGTCGCGGGTCTCCGGCTTCCACTGAGTGCCGGTGGTGCGCGCGTTCTGGCCGTAGGACCAGTTGAGCTTTCCGGCGGCGCCGACCGCTCGGTCATCGCGGGCGTCGTTCTTGATGGTGCCGCGCACGGCCAGGATGCGCTTGCCCTTGTGAGTGGTCCACGCCAGGTGCACGTGATCGGCCTGGTCCGGCTGAGTGGTGGCCAGGTGGTGGCGGGCGATGATCTGGTCAGCGATGTTCGAGTTGCCGCCGATGGGCACGTAGATGCCGTCGACCGTGGCGTGGCGATCGCTGTAGCCGCCGACGACGGAGGCGATGCGCTCACCGTCCGGGCCGTACACGGTGACCGGACCCGGATTCCAGGAGGTCGACCAGTAGCCGGGCACCCCGTCGACGGGTTCGGCGTCCTGCGGTACGCCTGCCGGCCGTTCGTCGGCAGCAGTCTCCGGGGTCTCCTCCGGCTGCGGTGCGGCCTCGGGCTCGGAGGAGGTCTCCAGCTTGTCGTCCGGCTCGCTCGGGGCCTGGTCGCCCTCCTCGTAGCCCGCCCGCGCGTACTCCGGGATGTCGGGTTCGGAGGACGGCTCCGCAGGGCTGGTGTTCGCCTTCGGAGCCTGGGTCTCTTCGTCGCCGAAGGGGCGGCGGCGCAGGGTCTCGGCGAGCCGGTCGGTGGCGATGCTGTGCTTGGGAGGGTGCTCCTGGTCCCACAGGGCGCGGGCGGCCGTCCACTCCTGGATGTAGTCGCGGCCCTTTGCCGAGCGCCACGTTTTGCGGTTCTCGGCGAATTCGGGCGCGGAGAAGTCGAGGGCGTTGCCGTCCCTGTCCTTGAGGGTGCCGACGATGTGCTCGGCGAAGTCCTTGGCGTCCGCCTGACGGTCGAACCACCACGGCATCTGCTGCCCTGTGGCCGTGGCGTACAGGTACCAGTCGCCTTCCTCGCGGCGGGCGACGAACTGGCCGCCGCCGACGAGCTTGAGGCGCTGTTCCTTGGCGATCCTGTCCAGGTCACGGGCACTGCTGCGGTCCTGCTCGCGGCCAGCAGCGCGCAGGCTCTCGGCGCGGTGGGTCCAGTGCTCACGGACCTGCTGGAGCGTGGTGAACCGTCCACGACCGTGGGCACGCTGCGCCTTGAGGGCGGGGGCCGGGGCGGTGTCGTCGTTCGTGCGCGAGGAGCGGAAGTCCCCAACGGCGCGGCGGATCGCCTGCTCGGCTCCCTCGCCCTTGGTGGAGCGCCACGCAGGAAGCCAGTCACCGATCTTGGGATCGGAGAAGTCGATCGGTTCGTTGAACTCGCCCGGCATGATGTGGCCGTTGCGGACGTGCTCGTCGACGTACGCGGCCGCGCCTTCGGCCTCCTGGCGGGTAGCGAAGTCGCCGACGTCGAGGTAGCCGCCAGTGCCGGTCGATGTGAGGTACCAGCGGCCGTTGGCGTCGTCGCGGGTGGTGACGAGTCCGCCTGACGGGGTGATCTGAAGGTCCTCGTCGCCCGCGAGGCGACGCAGGGCGGAAGCGTTGGCGCCGGGCTGCTGAGCCAGTTCAAGGAAGTGCCGCCGCACCGCGGCGGTGTCCTCGTAGCGGGCCCCGGCACGGGCCCTACGGTTCGGCAGGGCCGCCGTGTCGACGTCGTGATGGCCGTCCTGGGGCTCGTCCTGGTCGTCTCCCTCGGGGCCCTCCCCCTCGTCGACGCCGATGTCGTTGCCCTCGTCATCAGCATCGTGCGGCTTGTCGGGAGTGTCCGGGTCACCGTGGTCGTCGCGGGACAGGCCCAGTCCGCGCCGCTCATCCTGCTCGCGGCGGGCGTCCTCGTCCTCGACCTTCTTCCGGTTCGAGGTAGGGGCGCTGCCATCAGGGCGAGCCACCATCGTGATCCAGCGGGCGCTGGTGCTGTGCCGCCGCCCGGTGTACGTGCCGTCGGCGACGCGGTCCTGGACGAGAACGCGGTCACGCGGAAGGGCGCGGACGACGCGGGCGAGCGTCCCCGACCACAACCTCGCGACACCGCCGGTCTCGATGAACCTGCCCTTCGAGTCCCTGGGGTGAAGGGCAGGGTTCCACGGCCGCCGTACGGACTTGGTCTCAAGGGTGCGACTCAGGCCGACCGAGGAAGCGGTGCGATTCAGCATGGGCGGACGATGCACACCGCAGGTGGTTAGCGTCGCGTGCCGCCGGGCGGCCCTGCCTGGGCGTTCCCGTTACATGGTCTCGGTGAGGATATGGAGGGCGAACCAGGCGGAGAACCCGCACCATCCCACGGCGAAGACTGCCCGCCCGGCCTTGGAGGTGCGGGTGTGGAACAGGCGCCTGACGTTCTCGCTCAGGGTGCCGCCCTCGCGTCGGTTGACGAGAGCGATCGCCTCGAACACGGCGAACAGGCAGGACCAGACGAACCAGATGGCGGGCCACATCAGGGCTTCCTTTCCAGAGCGGTGCCGATGCGGTAGCGCAGCTTGCAACGGCAGTTGACGGTGAGGGCGACGGGAGCGAACGGGTCTCCGGGGTAGCGCAGCGTGGAGTTGTCGACTGTGTACGGGACGCCGACGGGCAGGGTTGTGCCGTGCAGCTCTCGGTGGCTGGGCCGTACGTGGGCGTCGCTACGTGCGATCCAGGTCCGCAGGACCGCGGGGCCGACGCCTTCGGCTGCGGCATCGGCCGCCCCGTTGACCGTGGCGATAGCGCAGGACTCGGCGATCAGCGCGATGAACGTCGTGGAGCGCGCCTGGTAGAACTCGCGGACCATCTCCGTGAGTTCATCGAGCGTGGCGTCAGCGACCTGCGCCAGGTCTAGGGCGGCAGAGAGCTCCGAGAGAAGCCCGGCGACGGCACGCCCAGCCACGGCTGCAGCCGCCAGCGCTGCGGCCGCGGCTCCCGGCGGCACGGCCGCCACTCCGGTCAGGCTGGTGGTGAGGGACGCCGCGGCGTTAGCCGCGGTCTGCTGGAGGATCGGGATCACGGTGTTGGCGACTTCTTCCTCCCACCGCCCGGCGCCAACGACACGCGCGCCGTCGATCGTGGCGATACCGCGCCGAAGGTCGCTATCGCCGTCCGGCTCCCAATAGCGGGTGCCCTTGCGGAATTTGGGCGCGTACAGTCGGGCGGTGATCACGCCCTCCTGTCGGGCCAGCAGAGCGGTGAGGGCGGCCGTGATGGCGGCTGTCGCTGCGTCGAAGTCCCTCTCGTTGATCTCGAACCCGGTCTCGCGGGGCAGCTCCTTGCGCTCCATACCGGAGCGAGCAGCGTCGACATCGACCGCGGCATCTCCAGCGCTCGGCTGCGCGGCGGTCACGCGTGCAGACGCGACGTCGTCGGCGGCGTCACCGGGCAAGGTGAGGGGCACGTTGTCGCGGGCCTGCTCGACGGCAGCCGTCGCGGACTCTCCGACTGGGCGAGCACCGGATGTCACGCGAGCAGCATCGACATCATCAGCGGCGGAACCCTGCTCCCGGACGCGGGCCTCGGCCACTGCGTCCGCTGCGGACCCGCTCTCAGAACCGAACGGCGCGATAGCGGGCGGCGAGCCACCTGCACCCGGCAGTCCCAGCGCGCCTCCAGAGGCCGGGTCCTGAGCGACACCAAGCGCGGCCGCGTCCTTCTCGCTCGCCGGGACGGGCGCCTTCTGCGGGCTGATCCACAGAGCGCGGGTGTGAGGCACGTTGAACGGGCGGCGCCCTGCGATCTCCCGGTACTCATCGGCTGTGATGAGCCCCGCGTTCCACTCGGCTCGGGCTTCTTCCCTGCGTTGACGGCGAGGGAACTCGAGTGCTTCGACCGTGCTCGTGTTGAAGCGGAGCGACCAGCCGTCGTCCAGGTCGAGGTCGAACGCGGAGGCAAGCAACCTCAAGTGCGGCAGTTCGGTGTGCTGCCAGAAGTTCCACTCTTCGCGGTCAGCATTCGCGTACGTGCGCTCCGAGGCGTTGCCGACCACGGACTCCGGCACGCCGAAAGCCGAAAGGATCTCGTCCTTCGCCGTCTGAGCCAGCGTCTCGTAATTCATGTCGCGCGGCCGCGTGCTGGTGTCCACGTAGTTGAGGCCACCGGGACCGCTGCCGACGACGACGGTCTCGCCGGCATGGTGCGCGCCCGGGGCGAGCCGCTGCTGAATCCGGTCGATCTCGCGCTGGTCCAGGCCGTCGACGTCGATGCCCACGATCCCCGACGGGCGCGCGTCGTTGTCGATGAAGGAGATGTTGTAGGTACGGGCCTTCACGTCCAGGTCGACGGAAAGCCCCGCGGCCTCCAAGGGCGTGGTGCCGCAAAAGGGGTCGGTCGGGTGCGGGTCTCTCAGCCACACGACGCGGCTGGGGTCCAGCTCGCGGACCCGGCCGTCGTACGTCGTGAACTCGAAGTGGGAGAGGTAGTCACCGTGAGGGTCGGGTATCGGCTCGACACGGTTCGGTGGCAGCAGGTCGAGGCGGGTGATCGTTCCGCCGCGGGAACGGGTGATCTCAACGAACGCCCCCTTCTTCGACAACAGGAGCTGCGCGGAGAGGCGCTTCTTGAAGACGGTGGCCCGCTCCAGCGGGTTGGCCTGGACATTCAGGACGTGCAGGAGCGGGTGATCGGTGAGGGTTTCCGCGAACTGCCTCTCGTCACCACCCCGGCCGATCTCGACGGCGAGCGAGCCCGGGTGCTTGGAGATCGCCTCGACCGACTTGAACGTCCAAATGCTGCGCTCGTAGCCATCCTGGATGACACGGTCCAGGTCCCAGCCCGCAGCCCGGTTCTCGGTGCCCCACACCGTGGTAGCGCCCGCGTACGTCATGGAGACGTAGGAGGCGCCGATCCGACCGGCGGACTTTTCCTCCAGGGGCGCCATGGCCACCCGCGGGACCAGGAGGCGGCGGAGACCGGGCAGGAACTGGCGCGGCATCAGGACCCCTCACTGGCCAGCCACAGGCCCGTCGCGCTGGCGGTCGCGCCCACCTCGACCCAGCCCAGCGGCGGGAAGTACGCGAAGGCACAGCCGACGGCGGCCCCGGCCGCGATGGCACTGATGGTGCACACGGCGATGCGCGACACCCTGGTCCTCGGCGGCGCCCAGTAGCGGAAGACCGTGAAGGTGCTCGCGGCGGCCACACTGGTGCTCAGCACCGGGTGCATGGCGCCCAGACCGACGAGAGCGACCAGCACGCCGACGCCTATGAGGAGCAGTCCGGCGGCTTCGCGGGCGAGGCGCTGCGGGGAGGGTGTCTCAGGCGGTGTACTCACGGCGCGCACGATGAGGGCGGCGCCGGGTTAGTGTCGCGTGCTCGCTCGTCGGGGTCAGCGGGGGCGGCTGACCCCGGCCATGTAGGCACCGATGCCGCGCCGCTGCACCTTCTCGCCAGGGATGATCTTGGCGCCCTTCGGAGGCGGCGGCAGCTTGCGCTTCTTCCGCGTCGACTGGTCCCCGCCGATCAGGTGCCGGTTGTCGACCTTCTCCGCGCAGTCCTGGCCCTTCACCTCGTCATACGGGCGTCGGCAGCCTCTGCAGTACACCTCCAGCGCGTCCACGCGCTGCCCGGTCGCGGCCTTGAAGGAGCCGCGGAAGTCGGCGATGCTCGCGATGCGCGGCTCCACCTGGATCTCGGCAGCGACCACCCACGTGTGCGAGAGGTCCTGGGGCGGCTCAGCTGGATCAGCCGGAGGCATGGGGGGAACGGTCTTCGTCTCCACCTTCTTCGCCGGGGCCGGTAGCGCCGTAGCGGACCGTGGCCGGAACAAGGCTTCTTGCCAATAGGCCCGGCCCTCTGCCGGTGCCAGGGGAGCAGTAGCAGTCGTCACCCATTCCTCCGCGCCGTGTTGCTCGCGAGGTTGACACAATCGCCAACCCCCTTTCCACAGCACGGAACGTCGTGTGGCGCTGATCTGTTACACCCACCGCTACCTCGCCACCAGCCCGCCCCCGCTGCGCGCCAGCGAGGACGACCTCGACCGCTTCGACTGCGCCGCCCGCACGGAGGCGAACCTGAGCACCGCGGAGTACCTCGCCGCGTGCGGCACCGTCACCGCACCCGCCGTGATCCCCCGCCGCGCGAGGGCGCTGCCCGAGCACCTGACCGGCGGCCCGCGCAGCATGGCCCTGCACTACGCCCGCCAGCGCGACCTCGACGAGCAGCTTGCCGCGTCCCTCGCCGCGCGCACGCACCTGATGCGTGAGGCCGCCGCCGCGAGCGGGGACGGCCGCTACCGGACGGCCGCCGCCGTCCTGGAACGCTCCGCCAACTCTGTCTCCGGCAACGCCCGCCTCGCTGGAACCGCCCACCTTGGCCTGCTCGAAGAGGCCCCCATGTAGGCGGGCCGAGATCTAGGGTGTGCGCATGTCATCCGGCTCGTACAACATCCGCACCGCATACCGCGAGGGATCACGCGCACCGTTGGTCACGCTGGAATGGGAGATGGACGACGGCTCCCAGTTCTCCCTCACCCTGCCCACGCAGGCAGCCCGTCACCTGGGGCGCGGCATGATCGAAGCGGCCGACCAGTCCGAGCGTGAAGCCGCCGCAGGGTGACCGCCCGTGCTACCGGCCCGTCTCGCCGGGCCACTCCTTGAACGTGTCCGCGTGCTTACGAGCCGCCTGGAGACCCGCGAGCGCTCGGGCGGCGGCGGCCTCAGCGCGCGTGTACCGGCGGCAGCGCCCGCAGTAGCCGTGCTCCACATCGGCCGGGTGGTGCGAGGTGTGCGAGCACTCCGGGCACGTGAACGACGGACGGGAACTCATGTCCGCAACCCTACGCGCCAGCCCCTGAAGGGCTCGCGTGCGGTTCACGCGCGGTGACCGCCGGCCTCGCTCCCCGTCACCTCAGCTCAGCGCCCGGTGTCAGGGCTGCGCATGCGGGCGTCGTAGTCGGCGTGCGGCTCCAGTCCGACGGCGGCCCGCCGGGCATCGAGACGGTCAGGGTCGGCGATGGGCTGTGGGCGCAGCCCTGTGCCGTCCCCGTTGTCGATGTACTGCGTCCCATACACCTGGGGCTGCCCCCGACCGGTCAGACAACGGTCGGTCAGGTAGGCCAGGTGCTGGGCTTCGGCGTCCCCCGCGTCGACGGCCTGGGCGAGCAGATCTCGGGCGTGCTCTTGGAAGTCGACGTCAGCGTCCGCGTGCTGGGCGAGAAGCCAGGCCGCCGCCGCTGCCTCCCTGCCGACCAGCCGAATACCGGGCCACCCCTGCTCGGCGATGATCTGCTTGAGCGCCGACGTGTTGGCGGAATCGACCGCCCGCAGCGCAGCGGTCGTCTCCTCGTTCCACTGATCGAGCGGAGTGAGGCGAACCCTCTGATCCTCCGCCGCGCGGCTCACCAGCTCAGCCGCTACCTCTGGGCTACGCGGTTGATCCACAGCGGCACTTCCTTCCTCGGGCGTGGCAGCGGCGGCTACGCCGCGACGCGGACGTGCCACCGGTCGCCGTCGCGGCGCAGCGCTGCCGACAAGCTGCTGGTCTCGGGGGCTCCCGCGTCCCGCCACTGCTCGACGAGCTTGCGCAGGCCACTCAGGGCAGGGGATTCGGTGCTGTCGGCAACGAGCACCCGGTCCGTCACGAAAGCTGCTGCCGCTGGCCCGCCGGTATCGGCTTGGCCCACGCCGACGCCCGTTCCATGTGGTGTGGTGGCTTCGAGCAGCCCTTCCGGGCGGGTGGCGATGAGCCAGTTCTTGAGGTGCAGGAACTCCCCGTCGTCCAGGCCGGACGGCTCGGAGTGCGACGCAGCGTTCAGGGCAGCCGTGAGCGCGCCCGCGCTCTCCTCGGTGATCGGCGCGAGGGCCGCAATGAATACGTTGCCCTTGCGGTGCACGGGGCGCGTGTGGCTGTCCTCCGCCGTCATGGGGGTGTAGCCGCCGTGGTGCACGACCACCCGTCCGGGTTCTCCCTGCTCGTCGACGGTGACGCGGACGATGGCGTAGGAGCCGGGCAGCTCACACAGGCGCACCCCGCTCAGCAGCACGCCGCCCGGGGTGAGCTGGTCCAGCCACGCGGCCGGGATGTGCGGCGGCGTCGCTCCGACGAGAATCCGCTCGTACGGGGCCCCGGCGGAGTACCCGAGCATGCCGTCGCCCACGTGCACGGTGACCGGGAGCTGGTGGCGTGCGTAGAGATCGCGTGCGCGCTCGGCCAGTTCAGGGTTGATGTCCACACCCGTCACCTGACCCTCGGGCCCGGTGATCCGCGAGGCCAAGGCCGCGGAGTACCCCGACCCCAGGCCGACGTCCAGGATGCGCTGGCCCGGGAGGATGTCGAGCAGCCGCAGGTGGCGCATGGTCACTTCGGGCGGGGTGCACGGGCGCACGGCGCGGCCGTCGCTGCCGTGGAAGAGGGACGCGGGCAGGTCACGGGCGGCCTCGGCCACCAGGTCGTTCGTTGCTCGGGACACGGTCGAGCGGTTCCTTTCACACGCGGACGGTCACATGCAGTGGGCGGTCAAGTCTTTCGGGTTCTCCGACCGGCACGCCGCCGGTTTCGACCCACGCGTGTGCCTCGCACGGGTCGAACCGGCATCCAAGGCACCAGTCCACGCGGGCGCCCCCGGCGCAGCATGCCAGGAACACGGCCAACGACCGTTCCATGCACGCGGCCCGGCCGGGCACGTAGCGGGCGGCGAACGTGCACGCGGCGGCGATCCGCCCGGCTTCAGCCCGTCCGGCCGCGCGGCGGGTTGTTCGCTTCAGGCCGCGCACCAGCGCCAGCGTCACGCGCAGGGGGGAGGCGTGTACGAGTGCGGACGCGACGCCGAATGCGGCCAGGGCGACCACCAACTCGGCCGGGGCGGGCCGTGTCAGGCCTTCCTGGGGCAGGGTCATGGGGATACTCACGCTCGCCTCACCTTCGCCTTCCCGGGGCGGGACGCAGTCAGCAGTCTGCGCCTGACCAGTTCCTCGGCCAACGCGCGCATGTCGGCGCGCACTTGATGTGCTGGCACGCCGTAGTGCTCGGCCACTCGATCCGCTGCGGCGTCTGCCGTCATCCCGGAGGCCAGATGACGCCACCACAGGGCGCCGCTGGGCGACAGGGCGAACCAGCGGCCCCGGCCCCGCAGATCGAGCAGCATCGCGCCGCGCTCGGTCACCGTCGCCCGCACGGTGGCCGCCGGCATGAGGTCCCCGTCACACACGGGCGGTCCTGCGGGTGAGCTGGGCGAGCCACATCTCCGTGGTGATGACGGCCTCCAGGGCGGACCACTTGCCCGTCGCACCGGCCGTCAGCCGGTCGACCTCCTCCAGCGCCGCGTCCGTGTCGATCCAGCCCTCGGCGGCCAGGCGGCTGGAAGCCAGGAGTTCGCGGACGGCCGGAGCGTTGCGGCGCAGCCCGGTGTAGGCATTGCCGAAGTAGGCGCCCTTCGTGGGGCGCGTCAGCAGCCAGTCGGGCACCAGGCCGTCGAGTGCAGCCCCCAGGAGCGGCTTCTGTACGGCGGGGGAGGCGTGTGCGGGCAGAGGCACGGCCAGCGCGGCCCGCACGACCGGGGAGTCCAGCAGCGGCGCGTGGTGGGGGACGCCGAAGCCTTCGGCCTGGGTGCGCAGCTCGGCCTCCCAGGTGCCGAACTCATTCAGCTCGGCGTGGTGACGGTGGCGGCTGGTCTGCTCGCGTGGAACCGCACAGGCGCGGGCGGCCTGGATGAGCAGGTCGGCAAGATGGTCGCGGGCATCCGCGGTGAGCCACACGCGGGCCGCTGACAGACGCATCCACCCCAGCGCTTCCCGGGCGGCCTTGTGCGGCGGCGGCACGGGCTTGGCGTCGGTCAGGTCGCGGGCCATCCGCCGCAGCGCGTCGGCATTGCTGGTGCGGGAGGTGAGCACGGCTCTGGCTGCGACCGTGCGCAGTGGGAGGTGCCGTAATCGGGCGCGCAGCACGCAGTGCTGAAGGAACAAGCGGGTCCCGACGAGGTCGGCCAGGTAGTAGGGAGCGGCGGTGAGCAGGGTGTCGCCCCCCGAACCGGTCAGGTGGACGTCGGTGCCGTGCTCGGCGCAGCGGCGCTGGTAGGTGTAGCGCATGCGCCAGCGCGCGGCGTCGGGGAACGGCTGGTCGGTGGGCGGAGCGCTGGCCAGGTCGTCGAAGAACAACCCGGACTCGTCATCGACAACGTGATGGGTGAACCGGCCCTGCCCGGCGGCAGCCCGCCGCGCGTACGTGATGTCGTCGTTGTCGCTGACGCCTTCGGGGTAGTGCGTCACCCCGAACAGCTCGGCGCCTTCCCGCAGGGCCAGCAGCGCGACGCTCGTGGAGTCCAGGCCGCCGGAGAAGTCGGCCGTCAGCCGCCCGCCTGAGCGCACACGAGCCTGAACGGAGGCCAGCAGCGCCTCGCGCAGCTCACTCGCGGCCTCGCCGAAGGTCAAGGTGCGGGGCTGCTCGTAGGCGACGCTGCGGATCGATCCGTCCCGGCCGACGAGTAGCGCATGGCCGCCGGGCAGGCGCCGCACTCCGGTGAACGCGGTGGAGGCGCCGCACAGCTCGGGGACGGTCGGAAGAACCAGACGGGCGGTGAGCGCGGCGTAGTCGACGTCCGCCTCCAGGGTCTCGGCCAGGGTGCAGGCCGAAGTCGACCACATGGGCGTTTCGCCGGTCGTGGCGTAGTAGAGGGGGCGGGTGGCGGCGAGATCGGTAAGGGCAGCCATGGTGTCGCCGTCATCGGCGAACACCCAATAGCTTCCCGGCCACCCGGTGAGCGCCTGCCAGTCGCGTGCCCGCACCGCTTGAAGGGCTTGCTGGAGCTGGTCGCCGGTGGCGTAGCACGGGCCGACCACGGCGAGCCGCAGACGTCCGGACTCGACGACGCGACATGGGCCGGGCCCGGATACCTGAGGAGAGGAACCAGCGGACCACAGCGGGCGGCCGAGTCCTGGCGGGGCCGGGCTGCCGACGGTGAGCGGCATTTCGCCTCCAAGGCGGAGAAGGGCGAGAGCGGAACCGCCCCGCCAGGGCGGCCCCGCTCGGCGTGCCTTACTCGAAGTACCGGTCCTTGTCCTGCGTGTCCTCGGCGAACTTGCCGAACGTCATGCTGGGCACCACGTCCAGCTCAACCAGCACGGGAGCGGAGTAGGTCTCCAGCCCAGTGTCGAGATCGGGTTCCATGGCCATTCCTCCCTTCGCGTCACAGCGTCGTGCAACTTGAGATGGAGCAACAGACGGCCTTGCCTCACGCGTGGGCGGGAGGCAAGCCGGGACGAAACCGATCACCCCAACGGGACACCGGAGTCGGTGACCAGCTCCGCCAGCTCGGGCATGGGCTCCGCGCGGCGGGTCATCAGGTAGGCGGTGCGCCCCTTGCGCTGCGGGGTATGGACGAGGTGCCAGCCCTGCGCGTCGCGGTAGTAGACCATCAGCCGCTCCACGAATGTGCCACGCCGTACGCAGGTGATGCCGTCGCGGGCGGCGCGGTCCAGCGCCCACCAGGCCATGAGGCGGCCCGGCTGGTGCTGCCGGTGGTCTGGGTGGGTGAAGGACGTCGCCAAGAACAGGGCGCTCTCCAGTAGCTCCTCGGGTGCCCAGCCCCACTCGGGCGTCTTGGTGAACACGCTGGTGCAGCCGATGACCCGCTCGCCCTCGGTCAGCACCCACACCGGAAAGGCGGGGCTGGCGGCCTGCGAGGCGACGATCTGAACGTCCGCCTCGGTGCGGGGCCAGTCGGGGATACCGCGCTCGCGCATCCACGCGCGCCGCGCGCGCACCATGGCGGCGATCGGGTCCTGGTCCCCGGCGACGGCTGGACGCATCACGTACACGAGCAGCTCCCTGGCGGTCAGAGGGTGGCGCATGGCGTGCGGTAGACGCTCCGCGGACGCCTGTGGTGTATCACGCGGCGTCGTCCCCGTGGCCGCCCTCGCCCGCGAACCGGCCCTGGCCCAACGCACGGGTGTGCAAGGGCTGAGACAGGCCTTCCTGCTTCTCCTGGGGCGTCTCGCGGCCGTCCGCCTCGGCGGTGCGGTCCCGCCTGTTGGTTGGCGGCCTGAACGGTGTGGTCCTTGTTGTTACTGGCCATCGCGCTTTCCTCTTGTGGTGGTCAGCCCTCGTCGATGAAGGCTTCGGAGATCTGGTCGGGGACGCTGACGGTGGGCAGGATGCCGTCGTCGCTGCTCATCTCGTCGTCGACGACCGACGCCAGCAGTGCTGCCGCGCTCAGCCCCATCAGCGCGCCCAGGGAGCCGATGACGAGGCTCACGCCGTCGTGGAGCCGGGAGCCGCGCTGCGGCGGGCGGCCGTGCGCGGCCTTCACCGGAAGGCCTCGTCGTCCATGACGAGCTTGAGGTGGCAGGCCATGTATCGCGTCCACCACGACAGCCGCTCGATGTACGCGATCTCGTCGAAGTCCTGGTTGACGCCGATCTTCCGCGCTTGCGCGATCACGTCGTGCGCGCCCGTGATCTGCTGGCGCAGGCCGTCGCCCGGAGTGTGGGCGATGACCTCGTTCATCAGGAACGACAGGTCCGTGAGGAGCTGGTCGACGGCCGTGTCCAGACTGTCGCCCTCGATTGAGGAGGCGCGAGTCAGGGTCCGGTTGGTGCGTTCGAAGATGTCGTGGAAGTCGACGTCGACCGGCGGGTGGGGGCGGGGGGTGTTGTTCATGAGACGCCTTTGTCTCCAGCGCTGCTGATGGTGGGGGTGTGGTTGGTGGGGCGGTGGACGAGCCGGATGAAGACGCCGTGGACTTGCGCCCAGGCGCGGATAACGGACCGGTCGCTGGGGTCGTCCGTGAGGCATTCCTCGCGCGGGCACACGATCCCCTCGACGAGCTGGTCCTGTCCGGAGACGAGGCCGACGAGGCGGCGCCATCCCGGGCGCAGCCGCCGGGCCGTGCTCGGCGGGCAGTCGTCGGTGATCTCGTCCAGGACGGTCCATCCCTGGGCTGCCGCGAAGTCGCGGGCCTCGCGGAGCGGATCGCCTTCCTCGCGGGGCGGCAGACCGTAGGTGTAGGCGTACAGCACTACGCGTGTGGGCCCCGTGTCTGCCGCTACGTCAGCGGTGGCGGGTACTGCGATCCTCGCTGCTGAGCGCGGCTCAGTCGATGTTCTGGCTGCTGGTCGAGCGGGGGTGGTCATAGTTCCGCTCCCTCTGCTTCGAGGGTGGACAGCCCGTCCAGCGCGGCCCGTAAGTGCTGAGGGTCGATGAACAGCCGTGCCCCCTGCGGGGGCCTGTACCAGTGGTGGGACGCGCCGCTGGTGGCGTCGCCGTGGGGTACGACGACGTGGCTTCCCTCGCCCAGGGCGATCGTCCCGGCCGTGTTCCAAGCCGCCGCGGTGCCGACGGGGACGAGGAGGTACATGCGCGGCTCGGGTCCGCGGGGGTCGATGAAGGCGGGTGAGGACCGGTGTCCTTCCTCAGCCAGGCGATCAAGGGCCAGCTTCCCTGTCCGCTCGCTGACCCTGATGACGTCCCACCACACGCCGCAGTCCTTGAGATCCGGGTGGTGCAGGGGGAGCCAGTCAGCGTGAACGGGCAGCGGCCTGGACATGGGAATGGTCTCCTCACACGCTCCGATTAGCGGTGTGAAGAGACCATTCCAAACCGGTCGGGACAGTGAGGGGACAGACTGTCCACAGGAACTTTCGCCGCGACCCCTTGACAACCGCTAGACGCTCAACACGCCTTGCCAGTGGGCGAATTGGGTCAACTCGTCGGACGGGTGCCGGTCCTGGCGCACGAGCGCGGCCACGGTGTCGCGTGCGGAGGGGTGGAAGCGGGTGTGGTTCGGGGCGATCTTCCGGGCCTTGTGCAGGTCCGCGAAGGCGCCGTGGCGGTCGCCCTCGCTGAGCCGTGCGTGCGCGGTGTCGATGAAGTGGTGCGAGGACCGCTCGCCCACCGTGCTGGACGGCGGCGCCCAGTCCGTCGTCCCGTCGCCCCATTCGGTCAGGCGGGCCAGGGCCTGCTCGGTGTCACAGGTGTCGATGAGCGCGTGAACGCGGTGGATCTTCACGTTCGTGGGACCGAACGACATCTCGTACGCCAGGGAATCGGTGTTCCCGCCCAGCGCCGCGATCTGCTCGGCCTCGTCCAGGTACTCCAGTGCCCGCTCCGGGTTGTTGCAGCGGGCCTCGACGACAGCGAGCTTGAGGACTAGGGCGCCGTCCAGGGCCAGACCGTCAGCGGTGAACGACCGCTCCGGCATCTGCCGCTCCAGCTCCTCCCGCAGCTCCATGAGCGTGCGCCGGGCCGGGCCGTAGGCGCCCGTGCGGAGCATCGCTCCGGTGACGAGGTAGCCAGCGGTGATCTGCATGAGCGGGTCACCGGAACGGTCAGCGGCCCAACGGACCCGCTCCAGAGCCGTGTTCGACAGGTCGTGGTGACCCATCTTGTGGGCAAGGCTGTTCACGGCCCGGTAGGCGCGGGCGAGATTCCAGAACGCCCTGCGCTGCTCCTCGCCACCGTTGCCGTTGCCGCCGAGCGCGATGTGGGTCAACTCCGTGACCACCGGGGACAGCAGCGGGCCCATGGGGGCGTAGCGGGCGTCCCGGCGCAGGGCGGCGATCTGGTCGACCTCGGACGTCAGGACAGGCAGAGTCCGCGGGCGGGTGGTGAGGTCGTCCGGGGAGTCGTAGCACAGCAGAAGGCGCCGCAGCTCGGGGACGACGGCCTGAATTCGGTCTTCGGCTTCGGGGTTGCCGTAGTACGGCTGGCCGGTCAGTACCTCCGGGCCCACGTAGAGGGCTTTGGCGAAGTCGAGGACGAGCCGGGCGGGTGCTTTGCGTGAGCCGGACTCGATCTTGCGGAGGTAGCTGGGAGAGATCGCGACCTTTTGCGCAAGCTGTGTTGCCGACAGGCCCCGCATCTTCCGTGCGGTCTTGAGGCGTTCGGCAAAGGGCTGGTCTTCGCTCATCACGGGCTCCTCGGTTCGTGCGCTCTGCCTGGGAGCGTACGGGCGAGAACTGCCCGCTGGGTAGGAGAATCCTGTGAACACTGCTCGCAGGCTTCGGTGGGGGCCGTAGCGAGCGCTGGGCAACCCCTAGGGTCTTGAAGTACTGCCCGTGCTGGTGGGGGCTGCGTATCGACGCCGGCCCAGCCTGAGCCCGGCCACTGGACGACCGATGAGGTCAGGGACGGGATTCCCCGCGCGGATTTCGGGCAGTACGCCCCACCTGGGCGGGCGGGGCGAGCGCATGGAGGAGGGGCCGCTCCCAGGGGTGCAGGGAGCGACCCCTCCGTGTTCCGACCCTACCCGTGTCGGACCTGGTGGATAGGGTCGTTGGTCAGTGGTTCGCCCCTCCTATGCCGAGGGGCGAGCCACGTTCCCGACGTGACCAGCGAACGCCGACCAGGCCGTCAGGGAGAACGCGAGAACGGAGCCGCCCTCGTCGTTCTGCTTCGAATAACGGACGCGGAGCATGTCGGGAGCGGCGTACGCCTCGACGCAACTGGGGGTTCCGCCGTCGCTGTACGAGGACTTGAACCACTGTCCCTCCACGCATTCAGTGCCCTGCTCACTGCTGTACGAGGACTTGAACCAGTCACTGAAGGCGCGGCCAGTAGCGAGAGTCACGTCGTATCCCTTCGCCCGATTGAATCCAGGCCCCTAGTGAACGACGACCATGCGGCCGACGTGAAGGTGACGACCGGGCCTTCTTCGTGCAGTTGCTTAGAGTCGCGAACGCGGACAGCGTTTGGGAGCGGGCACGTCTCGACGCATTCCGTTCCACCTTCGCTGCTGTAGGAGGACTTAAACCACTCCCCGAACGTGCGGCTGCTGGCTGTGTGCATGGGTTGAGATCAGACCTCTCGTGCGAGTCTTTCCAGGAACTGTGGGATCTCGTGGTCGGGCACGGCGCTGCGAGAGAGGAAGTCGAACCGCCTCGCGAACCGCTTGACGACCTTCAGCTTCGACACCACCTGCACTGTGTGCGAGACGGTGCTGGTGGAAACCACAGGACCTGGCAGTTGCGTGCGGTCGAAGTCCATGACCGTGAAGCTCCCCGCAGTTACGCGGTAGGCACGAGCCGACCACGGGATGATCCGCACAGATACATTCGGGAGTTGCGAGAGCATCGCCAACTCCTCGTACTGTCGGTGCATGATTTCTCGAGCGCCGACCATGTTCCGCAACGCGGCCTCATCCATGATGCAGTCGAGTTCCAGGCCCTCTTCCGTGATCCGCTTCTTTCGGTTCATGCGGACCTGAACCGAGCTTTCAATGAAGTCGGTTGTGGTCTCGTCGGCCGCCTTTGCTGATTCCATCAGCGCTTCGGCGTACGCCTCGGTTTGAAGCAGGCCGTAGATCACGCTGGGGCACCACGGGCTGACCTTCGTGGCTCCCGATTCGAACCCCAGGTATGCGGGCATGCCCGAGGGCAAGACAGACGAGTTCGGCGTCCACCAGTCGTTGCCCTTGGCGTTCTTGTACCAGTCGACGAGCAGCTCCTGGCCGTCGTCGTCGACGTCGTACACGTCCAAGAGCTTGATGAACTGGCTGATGAGTCGAAAGCCGGTGGTGCCCTGCTCGATCTTGCTGATGGTCGACGGGGCGCAGCCCGTCTCCCGCGCTGCCTCGTCACCAGACAGTCCCTTCTTCTCACGGAGGCGCGCGAGTTCGGCGCCGAGCGTGAGTCGAAGGAAGGTCGCTCCTGTGTTCGCCGCCATGCCTCGCCTCCCCCCCGGTGCCTGAGCCTGCGCGTCCGGTTCTGATGATGACAGTGCCGGTGCGGGCCGAGAAGGCGCCGGTTCACGGTGTGTGGACTCCGGTTCACGTTGCGTGGAGACCGGTTCACGCCCTGTCATATACCGATTCCCCGGCGACAGCAATTTCACTCTGGGTTTCGATTGCGCGTGAACGCCCCACAGGAGCACCGTAGTTGATGCCGGGAGGGCGTGGTGGTCAAGCGCCAAGCCTCAAGCGCTGCCACCGAACGGCTCCGCCTTCCTTGCGCCTGCCTGCGCTTCCTCGCATCGGGACGTCACACGCCGGATGAGTCGACGGTGCGGGCCGGGGGCACGGCGCCCCGCCGCACGGTTCGCGGCGGGGTGGCCGTTGCCCCGCCGTCACTGTGATCCCTTGTGATCCCCCAGTCAGGAGTTCGTCGTGAGCGTTCCCCCCGCGCACCCCAAAGCGACTACGCACAGTGACATGGCATCTGGGCGGTGGCGGCCGTCCGGCGTCCGTTCCGCGCGCCGCCACGCGCCGTTCACACCCCGCCGGGCCCGCGCGGGACGCTGTCAGCTCGCGCCCGCGTCCCGGTGCCTGGCGGTGACGCCGTGACGGGCACCCCCAGCCTCACCGGGGAAGACGTCGATGCCGTCCTGGCCCGCGCCGCACGCGCGCTCGAAGCTCCCCGGCTCCTGGAAGGCCAGCGGCTCACCGAGTGCGTCAACCGGCTCGTCGCCGACCTGACGTGGCTGACCAGCTCCGACCTCGCCGAGTCACCGAAGCTGGATGTCCAGCGCAGGCTCGTCGCCGCGCACAAGGTCCTCAACCAGTTCCACCAGATCGGCACGAGCGGCTTCGACATGGGCGCCTACGCCGAGCGGATCGCCTGGTGGACCCGCTACCTGGCGTGTACCTACCACCTTCAGCACGACGAGGCGTTCCGGTGAGCCCCGCCACCGCGCCCACGCCGACGTGGGACGACATCGTCCGGGACGTACGCCTCGCCCTCGCCCTCGCTGCCGGGCGCCCGACCGGGGAAGCCGCAGACGCCCTGCGCGCGCGGCTTCGCGGCCACATCCGCCTGTTCGCCCCGGCCGCCGACCGCTACGCCCACGCCCTCCCGCCCGGTCACCAGCGCGACATCGCGACCGCGACCGTGCAGGACGCCCGTGCCGCTCTCGCCCCGCTGCCCAAGGGAGGCGATCCGGCCGGACACCTGCGCCTCCTCGCGAAGGCCACCGACTACACCGCCCGCTACGCCGCCTCCGCACCCCCCGAGCACGGCGGCACGTGAAAAGCCGGGGTCCGGCCCCCGGCTGCACCACCCCCTCCCCGTGCGCGCGGGCCGCGCGCCGGGCGCCGGACCCCCTCCACCGCGGACCCTGCCACCACCCGAAAGGCACGCACGATGAGCCCCTGCCTGATCCTGAGCGGAGCCGCCACCGGCTACGTGACCGTCACCTCCAACCGGCGCGAGGTCACCCAGTGGCTCCGCGCCTACTTCGGCTCCTGGTGGTACGCCAAGGAGGAGAAGCAGCAGCGCGGCCCCCTCGTCCAGGCCGACGTGAACCCCGACGACCTGGACGACCTCACCCAACAGGCCTGCACCCGGCCCGTGGCGACCGCCATGTACGGCGGCGTCCCCATGACCTACCGGCACGCCTCCAACGGTGACGTCCTGGCCGCCCAGGTCAACCGGCACCTGGCCTACCGCTACACCCCCGGCGGCGCCTTACGCATTGTCGGCGCCGACCCCTTCCACGTGGAGCTGGCCGCCGCCCGCCTGGCCCGCGAACGTGCTCGCGCCCAGCTCTACGCGTCCGGCTGGTCCCTGCTGCGCGCGTCGGCCGTCGCCACCCAGGACGGAAAGGCCGTCCTGGCCCTCGGCCCCAAGGGCGTGGGCAAGTCCACCACCGCGGTTCACCTGGTCCACGCCGGGCGCGGGGACCTCGTCTCCGTAGGGAAGGTGTTCGTCAAGCCCGGCCCGTACGGCGTGAGCGTGCTGTCCTGGCCGTCGGCCGCCGCGATCGGCTTCGGCCTCCTCGATGCCTGCGGCCTGTACGACACGGTGGCTTGGAAGGTGAAGACCGGCACCAACCTGTTCCCCACCACCGATGCCTACGTCATCGACGCGCTCCTGCACAAACGGCGCACTCCGGTCCGTGACGCCCGTGGCCGTGAGCTGAAGCCGCACTTCCACCCCCGGCAGCTCGGGGACCTGCTCGTCCTGCCCACCAAGGGCGGCGGCATCGCCGGGCGTCTGCTCTACCCCACGCTGGAGCCCGCCTTTCAGCCGACCGTCGCCGACGGCGGACGGCCCGTCGGCTACGACGACTTCGTCACCACCGACGACCCCCACTACCCCGACGTCTTCGGACTGCTGCCCCAGGGCACCGAAGGCCCCGAGTGGATGGCCCTGCGCGCCCTCAACGCCGTACCCCGCAACACCCTCAGCCTCGGTCACGACGCCGATGTGAACAAGGACCTCCTGCGCAAGATCACCGCCTGAGCGGCCATGCCGGCCGCTGGCCCGGACGGCGAGCAGACGGCGTCCCGGGAGTGCCCGGAGCGCGGCGGCACGATGTTCCGCCCGCTCGACGAGAATGGCGCCCTGGACCCCGTCCATCAGTGGCTGTGCGGCGACTGCGGCCACACCCTCTCGTGAGCCCTGGCTCCTTTCGCAGCCGACGACAGGGAGGAACCGCGTGCACAAGCTCATCGCCAGCCGCAGCAACGCACTTACCGTGGCGACAGTCGGCCCTGGCTAAGCTCCTGCCCCGCCGGTGACATCCCGCTGGGACCCGGCCGGTCAGGCCGCACCACCCTGCACGACCGCCCGGCCGACCGGCCGGGCGGCCACCGTGGCGGACGACGTCGTCTGCCACCGGCACAACAGGAGAGTGGCTATGAGCAAGGTGACCAGCGGCAAGCAGGCGGCGGATTCGTCCGCGTACGAGGCGCCGAAGGTGGTGGCGGTGGGTTCGTTCGCCGCCGACACCCTCGGGGACGTCAGCATCGGGCAGAGCGACGATTCGGATGCCGGGCAGTACTACACGCCCGAGTTCGCGCCGACCCCCCGCTCGTGACCGAGGCGGCCGGTGCGTACAGGCCGCCCTGGTTCTGCGTTCTGCCCGATGACGACGCCGCCGGGCTGCTGGCCCGGCGGCTGGCGGGGCAGGAGGCGGCCCGCACCTTCAAGCACACGTCCGGTCGGCCCTGGCTGATCGCATCCGGGTGGGGGAAGCAACTGCGAACGGCCACGGCCGGTCCGCTGAAGGCGGTGCTGATCGGGTCCTGCGCGGTCAGCACCGCCCGCCTGCGGGACCTGGCCACCAGGGCGACCGAGTCCGGCCAGGACGAGGAGCTGGCCGCGCTGCCCGGCAGCTACTACCTGATCACCGCACGCCGGGGCGTGCGCAGTGCGCGGGGGGACGTTGCGGGTCTGAACCGGCTGTATTACGCGTGCGTCGAGGGCGTGTGGGCGTTGTCCAACAGCCCGCAGATTCTGGCGGACGCGGCGGGCACGGGAGTGGACGGGCGGTGGGCGGCCCTGCGGCTGCTGGCTCCGAGCGCGCCGTCGCCGCTGCTGTTCAGCCGCAGTCCGTACCAGGGCGTCACACCGGTCCCTCCGGGGTCCAAGGCCGTCTTGTGCCCGTCTCACCCGGTGGCCGTCACTCGCTACTGGACGCCGCCCGAGCCGGTTCTCCCGCTCGATGCCGGGGCTGAGCGGCTGCGGGAGGCGCTGGCCAGGGCGGTCGCCGCCCGGGTGGCCTCGGTGCCGGTGGCGAGTGTGCAACTGTCGGGCGGGCTGGACTCGGCGGCGCTGGCGGCCCTGGCCGCCTGCGCCCGCCCGGCGGCCACCACCGTGCTGGTGACCGTGGGCTCGCGGGCGGCGGACAACCCCGATGAGCGGTGGGCCCGCCGGACAGCCGGGCTGCTGGAAGGGGTGGACCACTTGGTCCTGGACCCCGGCGGCTATCCGCGGATCTTCCAGGACCTTCAGGGCTCGCAGTTCGCGCTGGCAGAGCCCGCCTCGTTCGCCGCTTCGGCGGCCCGCTTCCGCCAGACCCTGCGGGTGCTGGCCGAGCGGGGAAGCGGCGCGCACCTCAACGGCCAGGGCGGCGACGAAGCTCTCCTGGCCCCGTTGTCCTACCTGCCTCGGGCCGCTGCCCGCAGTGTCCACCGGGCGTGGTGGCACCTGCGCGGGCACGCGGCCCTCAACCGCACCAGCAGCCTGAGCCTGGCACGGGCGGCGGCCACGGCGGGTACCTATCGGCAGTGGCTCATCCGGGGCGCCGACCATCTCACCGCCCCGGCCAGCCCGGCGGCCGCCCTGGCTGGCTGGGAGGCGCCACCGCGCCTTCCGCCGTGGACGGCACCCGAGGTGATCCGTGATCTGCGGCAGGAGTTGCTGGTCGCAGCGGAGGCGGCTGAGCCGGTCTGCGGGGACATCGCCACACACGGGACGGTGACACGTATCCGGTCCGTCGCCCGCCGCGCGGGCCTGTACCGGGACGCGATGCACGTCGCCGGGGTGCCCGGACACTTCCCCTACCTGGACCGGGCGGTGATCGAGACGGCCCTGGCGACGCTGCCGGAGGAACGGACCGACCCCTGGGCGCCCAAGCCGCTGCTGACGGCGGCTGTCGCCCCGCTCGCCCCGCCCGGTCTGCTGATCCGGCGGGACAAGGGCCACTACAACCACGAGATCCACGCTGGCCTCGCGGCCCACTACGGCGAACTCGCCGACCTCTTCCACGGGTCCGCCCTGGGCGAGGCCGGGCTGATCGACGAGAAGGTCCTCTGCCAGAACCTGGCTGAGGCCGCCACCCGTCGCCTTGCGCCCGCGTTCATCACCGAGACCGTCGCCTTGGAGCTGTGGCTCCGGGCCGCCCACCCCTGACCGCTAGGAGGCCAGCGCGCATGACCTACCGCCTCGCCCGCGGCGTCGAACGCATAGACGCCGACGGCTCGCCGATGCTCTTCAACACCCGCACGGGCGGCTACTTCGCCCTCAACGTCTCCGCCGCCACCGCCCTTGATGCCCTGCTGGGCCACAGCGAACAAGAGGGAGCCGCGGCCCTGGTCGCCGCTTACGGCATCAGCGCGGACCAGGCGGCCACCGACGTCCATGTACTGACCGCCAGCCTGGCTGGCCTGCGGCTGCTGGAGGCGCGGTGAGTACCCTCGTCGCCCTGCCCGAACGCGTCCGCCTCACCCGCGCCGAACAGATCACCGGTCACCTCGCCGTCGGGGCGGCCCACCTGGTCACCGCCGCCCTCGCCGCCCGCCCGGAGCGGCTGCGACGCCTCCTGGCCGTTCTCGCCCGCCGGGCCGCACCCGCCACCGGTGACCAGGCCGCGCGGGCCCGCGCGGTGGTGACGACTCTCAGCCCGCGCTGCGGCAGCGGCTACGGCTGCCTGCCCCGCTCGATCGCCACCGCCCTGCTGTGCCGCCTCAGCGGCACTTGGCCCACCTGGAAGAGCGGCGTGCGCTTCCCGCCCCTGACCTCCCACGCATGGGTCGAAGCCGACGGCACCCCTGTCGGCGAAGACCCCCCGTACATCGCCACGTTCACCACCACCCTGGCCGTCCCACCCGGAGGAACCCCGTGACCGACCAGAGCGCCCACCCGTCTCTGACCGCCCGCATGGCCGCCTACGCCGCCGCCCTGCGCGAGCGCGGCGCGATCCGCACCACTCCGGTGGAACGGGCCTTCGCTACCGTGCCCCGGCACCTGTTCCTGCCCGGTGGCTACTACACCAGCGGCCGCTTCGTCCCCGTCCCCGCCGAGCCCGGTGACGAACTGCTCGGCCGTATCTACTGCGACACCGCCCTGATGACCCACGTCCCCAAGAGCAGCGACGCCGCCGGACGCTACAGCTCCACCTCCCAGCCCCGCGTCATTGCCGCCATGCTCGAAGCCCTCCAGCTCGCACCCGGCATGAAGGTCCTGGAGATCGGGGCCGGGACCGGCTACAACGCCTCCCTGATCGCCGCCATCACCGGCGTTGAGGTCGTCACCATCGACGTCTCCGAGGTCATCGTCACCGAAGCAGCCCAGGCCGCCGAACGGGCCGGCGAGAAGAACGTCACCGCCCTCACAGCAGACGGCTACCTCGGCCACCCGGCCAGGGGCCCCTACGGCCGGATCGTGGTCACCTGCGGCGTCACCGGCATCTCCCCCCACTGGCTCGACCAGCTCACCGACGACGGCCTCATCGTCGTCCCCGTCGCCCACGGCGGCTTCCACCCCACCCTCGCCGTCCACCGCGACGGGCAGCGGCTCACCGGCCGCGGGGTGATGTCCAGCGACTTCATGTCGGCGGCCGGACCGCTGTACGCCTGGCCCGACGGCCAGACCCCGGCCCTGACCGAACCCCTGCCCGCCCAGGACCTCCTCACCCGCACGAACACCGGCCCCGTCCTGGACGGCGACGCCTACTACGACCTGTGGTTCCACCTCGGTGCCCAGACCGGCCGCACCACCCGCGCCTACATCGACGGCATCGACCCCGCCCAGGGCATGGCCTGCCTCCACGACCCCGGCCGTGGCACCGCCTGGATCCAGCGCACCGGCCACCTCCACCACGTCGGCGACACGGCCATCGCCGACGACCTCACCGCCCTCGTGCAGCAGTGGACCGACCTCGGCCAGCCCCCCATCGCCGACTACCGCACCGTTTTCGAGCGCACCGAGGCCGACGAGCCGGTGTACCACCCCGTCCAATGGCACCTGCGCGACAACACCTGAACAGGAGCAACGCGTCCGGCCCGTGCGCGGGCCCCTACCGGTAGAACGCGTTGACCCGGGAGAGGGCAGCGAGCCCTGCCGCACGCCCTGAAGTGGCCCGCAGTCCTCGCTGCGGGCCGCCTCTGCGCCCCGATCCATGGCCGATGTTGGCAACCGCAACCAGTACGCGGGCCGAGTCAGGCGGGGCGGAAGAACACGACCGAATGACATAGGGGAGAGGCGTTGTTGAGTGTCGTAGAGCAGATGAGGGACTGGCAGGCCAAGGGCGGCCCCCGATTATGGCTGGAGGCCTGGGAGCAGGTCATCGGTCTGGTGGAGGACCCGTTCCAGGCCCGTGACATAGCCAATGAGGGGGTGCTGATCGCGGAGGGCGCGGCTGGTCTGGCGACCGCTCTCTACCTGCTCGCCGCCGAGCAGAACCTGCCCCCTGAGCAGGTGGCGTGGGGGATGGCCGACGAGCTGTACGGGCCGGGCGTGCACGCCCAGGAGCGCACCGCCCACTGGCAGGCCCGCCTCACCGCCGCTGGCCACGGCCTCGCCGACACCAGCGATCCCGTGGTCGCCGTGTGGCGGATCATCTCCCGATTCCACCACCCCTCAGATGACCACTACGGCAGCACGTTCCGGCGGTGGGGGCCCGGCTACATCGCCGGGGCGGAGATGCTGCACCACCTCATCGGCATCCCGCTGGTGGACCCCGGTGACTGGTGACCGCCGTCCCTCGTCCGGCCGGGCGTGGCGCTTCCTTCGAAAGGATCACATAGCGGTCATTTCAGGGTGAACACCCGCTTCTGGTGACTGTACGGGCCCAGGGCGCACGCTTGCGTGCGCCCTGATGAAGGGCCCAACCCCCGATGTTCACCAGCCTCGAAGAGCTCCTCGCACGCATCCGCGAGATCGAACTCCCCGAGGACACCCGACGGGCCGCCGCACAGACCGCGCGCGCCGAGGCCATCACGCAGGTCGTTTTCCCCGCGCCCCGGCTGCGTCTCCGATGGGGGCGTCAGCGACGGTGGAGGGAGGTGGAGAGGGCGGAGACGGCGCGGACTCCGTGAAGGCTTCCGCCAGGGGCCGCCGTACCTGAAGCGCGGAACTCTGGCCGCAACGTCCCGCTGCTCCCGCCCGACCCGAACGCATGTCACAAGCCCGGCTTCGTGCCGTTCCTTGATCTGGGCCCGTCTCGTCGGCGGACCTGAACCGAGGTGAGGAGCGATCAATGGCGCACCGCGCGGAGAAGAAGGAGTTCGCGGGAATCCGGTCCCGGCTCGCCGCGCGGCAGGCCATCACGGCACGGTCGCCGGCACGGACGTCGCGAAGCGCCAGCAGGGCGAGCCCTCCTCCGCTGCCCTCGATCCCGGAGCCGCCCAACCTGGCCACGGCCATCGCGGGCCTGCCGGGCGCGGGGCGCTCGTGGGTGCTGCTCATGCCGTACGGCGAGCTGTTGTCGAGCAACCAGCGCCTTCACTACATGGCCGAGTACCGGCTGAAGAAGCGGCTCCGCCATGAGGCGATGGCGACCGCGCGCGCCGAGCGACTGCCGACGCTGGACAGGGCCGTCGTGTACTACGTACTCCACCCCCGACCGATCAAGCGGAAGCGTGATCCGGGGAACTGGGCGCCGACCGCGAAGGCGTACGTGGACGGCTTGGTTGACGCTGGGCTCCTCCCTGACGACAACTCGGACCACCTGCTCGGTCCGTACCCAGAGATGGGGCCGCCTGTGAAGACCGGCGGGACGCGGATGTCCCTCGTGATCGTGGAGCTTGCCCAGCACGTTGTCTGACCTGCGAAAACGGTCTCGGGTGTAACAGATTTCGCGATCGGACGTAAAGGTGCGTGAGGGCTTGTCCCTCACAGCGCCTACCAAGGAGATGCCCCTCCATGAGCACCATGCTCGACATATCCACACCTGTGGACGATTCCGCCGCCTGGGCTGAGTGGAAGCAGGTGGTGTACATCCGCCTGCCTGAGAAAGCTGCCCGCGACCTTGTTGACGCCTCCGGAGTCATCCTGCCCAAGCGCCTCAAGCGCTACGAGATGCTGCCCGGCGGCCGCAGCACCCCATGCCCTGCTTGCCGAGGGGTACACGCATTCACATTGTGGAGCGCCAACCCCCGGTACGTCGTCGCGGACCTTCGGTGTGGGCACTTCTTCCTGGTGGAGCGGTCGTTCCTGTACGGCGCTGACGGAACCCTGCTTTGATCGGCGCACTCACCGCTGAGACAGCGGTCCCGATCTGGTCCGGACGGACGATCGTGCGCGCGGCGGGCGGCATGGCACTGCACGTCGCAGTCGAGGGCGCTCAGGTGCCCGCCGCGGCCATGTTCACCGTACCGGTCGAGTGCGCCCCGGACGCCGAGTCCGCCCCGGGCGTGCGCCCTTGGAGGGGGCCGGTCGACGAAAGGGCGCTCTGCCCGCCGTGCCTTCGAGCGCTTCGAGGCGAGCCGGACCCGGGCCTCTCACCTGCGGGCGAGACCGAGCGGCTGCCAGAGCCCGACGCCCATCAGGGCGCTCGTCGCCTGTGGGCCGTCCCGGACCTGCCGACGTACACCGCGCCGAGCCTGCCGCCCGAGTACGGCGGGCAGCCGATCCTGTGGTCTGAATGGATCGACGCGCCGAAGCTGTCGCACGGCCCATCGGCGTGCGACTGGTGCGGCGACGCCGGGCCGTGCGTCATGGCGGGAGGCCGTCAGGGCAACCCGCTGTCCAAGGACAAGCCGCTGCGCTGGTTCGCCGCGTACCGCTGCTCGTACTGCCAGGAGACGAATGTGTACGAACAAGCCGGAGCAGCGGAGCTGAAGCTGATCGCCCACTTCAAACCCAAGTCCCCCAAGGGGGCCCGCGCATGAGCACGCCCACCACACCGTCCGCCGAGCTGCTGCGGGAGGTCGCGCTGATCGCATGCGGCCGACGCGAGGGCAAGACACGCTCGTGCCGCTCGTGTACACGGAAGGCGCCCGGCCTGCTGAACATCGCTGGCACCGGCGCCCTGGACGCTCTCGCGGCTGCCGTCTGCGGCAGTCTCACCAGTGCGTGCCAAGACTGCCGCGGCAAGGCCGAGACGATCATCAACGCGACGGTGGATGCGCCGTGCGTCACCTGAGCGGTGAGATCAGCGCGCAGTCATCGAGCGCCCGTTTCATGGGGCAACGGCAGCCGCCAGAGGGCTGGTTCAATCTCGAGCTGCACGGCCACCTCGACGGAGTCGGCCCGTCCGACCGGCACCCGGACCTCGCCCAGGTCCTGGTGTCGGTACCCCCGCCGGATGAGCCCAGCCGCGAAGATCCTCGCGTTGAGGCCCTGGCCGACTACATCAGCCGGGCCATGGAGGGGGACGCCGGACTAGAGGAGACGGAGCGAGAGGTGACCGTCCGGGGCGAGCAGTACCGATACCTCGCGGAGGCCCTGGTGCCCTGGCTCATCGAGATCCCACGCCGAGAGGTCAAGAACGCGTGGGACCGCGGGTACGAGGCGGGACGCCGAACGGTCGACGGCCCCTGAGAAGGGGAAAGGCGGTCCGCGTCAGAGCCGCATGTCGGACCCCCGAGTTACAGTGATCATCTAATCGAATACGGGCTCAGGGCCCACCCCTGTGGCGGAGAGCAACCGCTGCACAGACCCGAACCGAAAGGCCCCCCCCCGCGATGTTCGCGCGTACCCTCCTCGTTGCCTTCCCCAGGTGACGTGACGTGCCCGACAGGGCTTCACGCCTCCCTCGTCACGTCACCTCCGCGGAAGGCCCCCGATGAAAGACACCCGACTGCGCCGCGCTGCCGCCGCGGTGGCCGGCGCGTCGATCGCCGCGTGCCGCTGGTGCGGGCGCCTGCGCTACGAACTGGCTCCGGTCGCCGCGACGTTCGGCCTCACCGCCCTGTCCTGGTGGCACCACGCCACCGGCCCCGGCCGGGCTGACCACACCGGCTACGGCTTGGCGACCGCCGCCACTGCAGCCCTGTGCGCCAAGGGCCTGGAGCACAAGAACACCAAGGCCGCCGCAGTCGGTCTCGGCGGCACTGTGGTGTCCGTCGATGCCTGGCTCGGCGCCGCCCTCGGCCCGTCCGTCCCCTCCTTCATCGCGACCGGCGTCACGATGATCGGCGCGTACGGCCTCTACGTGCCGTGGCTGGTGAAGTCCCGTCACGACCGGATGAACCTCCAGATCAAGGCAGCGAAGAACGGTGGCCTGCCGGACTCCATGGGCGTCAATGTCGGCACGCCCGGCGTCACGGGCGACACCCAGGAGGAGACGGCTCTGCGCCGCGCCCTCGTGGCGCTCGGCATCCCCGCCCAGGACGTGTCCCGGATCGTGTTCACCGAGATCGGCTGGAACTGCGTGGTGACCCTGCCGCCCGGCAAGAACACCTCCGCCGCCGTCGTGATCTCCAAGCAGAAGCAGCTCGCGGCCAACCTCGACCTGCCCGGAACGATGCGGCTCCGCGTCGGCGAACGGGAGAACCAGCTCTTGGTGCAGATGCAGGTCCGCGACCCGCTCGCCGAGACCATCGCCTGGCCGGGACCGTCGATGACGTCGTGCACCGAATGGCTCCCGCTCGGCCTGTCCCCGGACGGCACCCGGTTCGGGTTCCACCCGCTCTACAACCACGTGCTCGTCGCGGGCGCGACGGACAACGGCAAGTCCGGCGTCCTCAACGTGATCCTCGGCAACCTCGCCGCCTGCCAGGACGCGGAGGTCCTGCTCGTCGACATGAAGCCCGGCGCGGTCGAGCTGGGACCCTGGGAGCCGTGCGCGCTGGCCCTGGCCGACTCCGTCGACCGCGCCAAGGCCCTGTTCGCCATGGTCCGCCAGGAGATCAAGGAACGCGGCGAGCTGATGTCGCAGTGGCGCCGGGAGACCGGCGTCCCGGTGCGGAAGTGGGACCCGGCCAAGCACGGCCGCCCGGCCTGGTTCATCGTCATCGACGAGCTGGCCGAGCTGATCCGCCGCGCCCCGGACCTGGCCAAGGAACTGGAATCCCTCAAGCAGCTCGCCCGCTTCGCCGCGATCATGTTCGTCGAGGCGACGCAGTCCCCGTCGGCGAAGGTCTTCGGCGACTCCACCGACGCACGCCAGCAGTACCAGGTCCGTATCGGCCTGGGCGTCACCGAGCCGACCGCAACCAACCTGATCTTCGGCGTGGGCGCACACGGTGAGGGCTGGCGGCTCGACCTGCTGAACCTGCCGGGAAAGCTGATGATCGCCTCCCGCGACAGCGCGCACAAAGCGCCCCTCGAACGCAGGGCGTACTACCCGACCGACGAGGACATCGCCGCGACCATCGCCGAGTTCGGCGGCGTCGCCGCAGACGGCATGCTGCTGGAGCCCACGGCACCCGCGGGCGGCCCCAACGGCAGAGGGCCAGGAGACGGCACTCCCGCTTCGCCCCCGGAAGCGCCGTTCGAGCGGCCGCAGCTGCGCGCGGTCCCCACGTTCCCGGACGGCTCGCGCATTCCGGACAACCGGCTCGCGCTGTGGGAGGCCCTGCAGAAGGCCGGGCCCGAAGGGCTGACGCTCCAGGAAGCCGTCGCCCAGGGCCTCGCGGGCCACCGCACCTCGGTACAAGGCCCCGTCTCCCAGTGGGTCGCGAAGGGCTGGGTCGACGACTCAGGCACCCGCGGCCGCGCCAAGGTCTACGCCCTCACCGCCGCCGAGCACACCCCCACCCCTGACACCGTCCCGTCCCCGAAGGAGAACGTCCTTGCCCGGTAAGCCCGTGTACCCGACGAACGTCCACCCCTATCAGCAGATGGCGCGGCACCTGCCCGCCGAGCAGTACCACGCCAGCCTGCCCGCCGCATGCCAGTGCGGGCACGGCGGCCAGCCGGTGCAGCAGATCATCGTGAAGCAGTCAGACCGCTGGGGCCGGTACGTGGCGATCGGGTTCGCCTCGGCGACGATCGCCGTGATGCTGCTCGTGGGCCTGGTGGTGGCGCTCATAGCCGCCGGGGCGTGCGCCTTGTGCGTCGCGGTCGCCGCGCGGGCCCTACAGGGTCTGTTCGGTGGCGGGAAGCAGAAGCGGAAGTGACCGAGGGGCCCGGCGAAAGGGCCCGGGGCCGGGCTGCCAAGTCCGAGGATGCCATGATCATCCGCTATGGGGAGATCAACGTGGGGGAGAACCGCGGCCAGCGTGCTGCTCGCAGCCGTGGTGATGGGGACGAGTGCCTGCGGCGGCGAGGAGGAAGCGCAGAAGAAGCCGTCTGCGAAGCCGAAGGTGCCGAGCGTGGCCGAGGCCACGAAGACGTTCCAGGACGCCGTCGCCGACTTCGACGCTGCCGACGGCTGCCCGAAGGCCACTGGCGCCTGCTGGGAGCAGATGAAAGATGTCGCCAAACCCGCGCGGGAACTACGGAAGGCGATGAACGCCGATAAAAGGACCGGCCCGGAGTTCTACTCCCCGGCGTACGCACTCCTCGACAAGATGGAGGACGGAATGGCCCTCGGTGAGGACGCGTTCAGCAACAGGCCCTCGGTGCTCGGGTCGGCGCACGACCTCTCGGACTGGCTCGACGAGCACCCCGTCCAGTAGACCGTGGACCTCCTTGGGGTGCCGCCGCTCATGAGCGCGTGACGCAAGGGGGAGGGGTCCTCCACAGTGCGCGGGCTTGCCACACCTGGCAGGTTCCGCAATCCAGGAGGACCTTTCCCATGACCCAGTGGACCCCGAAGCTGACGAACGTGAAGGGCGTGAACGGCACGGTCGGCACGGGCGAGTATGTCGAAGCCGGCGGAGTGGTGACGTTCACCGCGCAGATCGTCGCGAAGAGGGAGACGAACGCGGCGTCCAGCGGCGGGTTCGGCCTGACTCTGCCGAAGCCCGCGAAGGCGGGCGTGCGCTACGTGTTCAACCTCAGCTTCGACGGCCGCGATGCCGACCACGGCGTGTGGAGCGGCGAGGCACAGATTTATGCGGGCTCGGACGGATCGCAGATCGACCGGCTCCGCGTGAGCGGCACGTCCGACGGCGGCGCCGTGCAGAACATCACCTACGTCTACGGCGATGCCGAAGGCGCGAAGGACGCCGAGATCATCACGGTCACGGGCTCGTACCCGGTCGCCTGATCAGGCAGTTGAAGGGCCGCCAGGCGCGAGGCATTCCGGCGGCCCTTCGGCGTTCTCGGACGGTCCTGCACGCATCGTTACCCGGGTACGACGCAGCCCTGTGCCCGCAGCCGAGCGGACCTTGTCTCCCGGTACAGAGCTGACTGCATATCCTCCACCGCCGCCCTGACGCTCATAAGGACCAGACCCTGCGGAAGCGTCCCGGCGGCATCGGCGAGTTGCTGCTGGCCCAGGTCACCGGCAGGCGCATCTCCTGGATCATCCCGCGTGCATTCCCCGCTGAGCGCCATCAGGCAGCACCCCGCTCACTCGGGCACAGCGGGCACTTCATCAGCGCCCGGTCGAGGTCGGCGCAGACGACGCACTCCTGTTCCCCATCACCCGCGGACGGCGCGTCGCTCAGGTTGAGACCGCACAGCCCCCAGTTCGGGTCGCAGCACGTGTAGTGCGCGATCTCGCCACTCGATCGTGGCGCCTGCTGGGCGGGCGCCGCGACGGGGAGTTCACCGCGAACGCGCGCGACGACAGTGCGCGAGGCCTGGTCGAGGGCTGCGAGGAAAGGGTCCGCCATGGCAGGGAGGGTAGCGCGACGCCTGACACCGGGCCCACGGTTCAACCCGCCTCGGTGGTCACCATGTGGACGGCTCCAGGTCGAGATCGCACGGTGAGCGTCGTCCGCCGGGCGGGAACGGCGGCTCCGTCGAGTACCGCTCACCCGCTACGGGGCGGATGAGCCGTTCCTGCTCCTCTTCCGAGCAACCGCACGCGTTGCTGTGGTGAGCCCAGCACGACGGCTCTGCCTCCGGCTCCGTGTCCGGCACGCGCTCGGTGTACTCGGCGCCGTCCTCATCTTGCATGACGTCGATCGCCACAGGGGTGCTCCCTTCTCAGGCACTGGCCTGGACTGCCTATGGTCGGGCTGCGGAGCCCGGGTCCTTCGCCCTGCAGGCCGGGCAGACCGGTATAGCTTTCCCTCCATACCGGGCGGTGAGGCCGCGGCAGCGTACGCACGGCCCGACCTGGCGCGGCGCGCACCCCAGGATGATCGCGGCCGATGCCGTGTCCACCGTCGGGTCCAGGCGTCTGGGGGAGTCGTCCACGTTTCCGAATCTACTCACGGCCATGCGCATTTCCTTAGTTGAGGAGGCCACGGCGGCGCGGCGCGTGCAGGGGTTCCGGCTCGTACAGGGCCAGGAGCACGGCTTCGGCGCGGTCCGGCGATTTCATGCCGCGGGCCTTCATCGCCTTCTTGCTCTCGACCTCCGTGAAGCCGTTTGTGCGGGCCAGGAGCTTGGGTGTGGAAAGTTGCACGGCGGCCTTCTTGTCGACGTGGAGCCGCAGCCGCCCGCGGCCCGACGACGGGTCGGGCTGGAGCAGCGACCGGGTGGCGAGCCACATTTCGTCGCGCTTGCGCCAGGGCCGCATGACGGCGCCGGGGTCGTCCTGGCTCGGAGACTCCGACACCATGACGCCGACGATCTGTGCATGGTGGCGGCCGGTCTCGGCCCAGCGCTCCAGCATGGACACGACGCCGTGGCCGATGCCGTTCTGGTCGACCTTGACGCGTACGGGGTGCGGGGAGCCCAGAGCCTCGGCGAGGTGCTGCGCGGCGTGGATCTCCTCGAGGACCTTCTCCGCGACGGATACCTGGTTGTCGTTCGCGGCGCCAGCCGAGGCGTGCCGGAACTCGACCGCGTCCCCGACCACCCGGTACACGGTGAATTCGTCGCCACCGTCCGCGGCGATGTCGATGCCGAGGCGGACCCAGGCTCCGTCGCGGACGGTGTGCTCGGCGCTTTCGCTGTCCAGGCCGAGGTCGCACAGGCGGTGCCAGCCGTCGCCGGTCGGGTCCTCGTACGTCATGGCGGCCTCGACCCAGCTCGGCGGGACGACGATGCCGCCGCCGCTCCTGGGGAAGCGGGCGTAGACCTTGGCGATCACGTACGGGTGATCTTCACCGTACGAGCGGATCGTGCGATCCACCCAGTCCTGGTCTGGCATGTGCTCGGCGAGCGAGTGCCGGGCGACGCCCGCGGGGCAGTCCGTGCAGAACGGCGCCAACTCGCCCGTGATGGCCGGAGAGTCGAGCGACGAGATCGGAATGGTGGTCGTGGTCGGCTCGCCCGGGTCGCCACCCTCGATGCACAGCTCCTCGAACCAACTGGCCGGATCGTCCATCGCTGGATTTCCGATGGCGAGCATCGCCGCATGCCCGCCGGTAAGCAAGTTGTTGGTGCCGTGGCCGATCATCGGCGCGATACCGCCCGCCTCGTCGACGATCAGTAGCAGGTGAGGCATGTGGATGCCCTGCATCGCCGCCTCATCATTGGCCGGGGCGGAGAACCCGTAGGCGGCCACGAAGTCGTTGCCGTACGGATCGGGCATCTTGTACTGGACGGTGTCGCAGTAGCCCGGCAGGCCGGCACGGGGGACCACCTTGCGGATATGCGGCCAGAGCTGCCGCTGTACCTGCCGGAAGCGGGTCGCGGTGGTGATGCACAGCGCCGTGCCGACCGGGTAGACGTTGGTGAACCACACGGCGGCACGCGCAGCCAGGTGCGTTTTCCCGACGCCGAATCCGGCAGGGACAGCAACGCGCTTGTGGTCGACGATCGCGTCGAGGACGGCCCGCTGCTTGGACCACAGGCTCTCGCCGAGGACGTCCTCCACGAACCCGGACGGCGAGTCCCGCCACAGGCCGTACAGAGAGCCGGTCGCGCGCTCGACCTCCGTCATCACGACGGCGCGCTCGCGGGCGGTCAGGTTGTGCTTGAAGGCGTTGCGGCGCTCGGTGATCGGCGCTCGCAGGAGGACGTCGGCGACGTTGGCGGCGTCCCGGGAGATGACGCCCTTACGGGCGTGCTGCAGCGTGGATGCCGAGGGAGCCACGCGGGTGCGTGTCGGCTGCTCAGGCTGCATGCGGGACATGATCGGGACGGTGTCGCCCGGATAGGCCTTGTGTCGCGGTCTGGCCGGGGGCCCATGCCCTGACTCCCCGGCCAGACCGCGGGTTCCGGCACGCTGTGTGACTAGACCGCGCCCTGTG